>JAHFAP010000200.1 GCA_023250495.1 Deltaproteobacteria bacterium
CACGCCGTATTTTTTGAACAGGCCCACGTCGTAGGTGAGCCAGAAGGGGAGATTCTGTCCCGAGGTGCCGGAATAGCTGATGCGAATCGTTTCCGCGCGCGCGGAGAACGCGACGAGAAATAACGCCAAGACTGATATGGCTGTCACAAACCGCTTCAACATAACAGCTCCCCTTGGCTGCAAGTTTGAATATCTGTCGGAATCTGCCAACACAACTTTGAGTTACATTTAGACCAGCGGCGCGCCAGCGTCAACAGACAAGAGCCGGCCAGAGTGGCCGGTGAATATACCGGAAAGACACAAAATGTTTGACCTCGGTCCACTTTTCCCATAGATTGGAGACATGCTCGTAGGGCTGGATATCGACGGTGTGGTGGCGGATTTCTTGTCGCCTTTTCTCCGCTTCGTGGAGAAAAAAACCGGCAATGGGCCGATCCCCGCGGAGACGATTACCGACCTCAGCTTCAAGGGGCATCCTGTGCTGACGGAAGCGATCGTGGAAGAGTGCATGGTGGCCGTCTCTTATGATCCGGATTTTTGGCATCATCTCTCTCCGCTCTTAGCGCCCGCAGAGTGGGAAGCCTTGGACGCGCTCAGCCGCCAGGGAGAACTCGTCTTCCTCACCCATCGCTATGAGCGCGAGAGCTACGATATCCACCAGGTCACCTCTGATTGGCTGCGCAAGCACGGGATCAGCAAGCCCGTGGTCCATTTCACCCAGGAGTCGAAGGCCAAGCTGGTGGAGGACTTGCGGGTCAACCTCTTTGTGGACGACCGGCAGGAAAACTGTCAGGAGGTGGCGGAAAGGACTCAGGCCACCGTCATCATGCCGCATCGCCTGTACAATCAATCCTTCATCCATCCAAGGGTCAAAAGAATCAAAAACTTCAACGAGCTGTTGGGCTATCTCAGGTAAAGATCGGCAAGGAGGTAACGGAGATGTACGGCTGGCGCGCGCGCGTAGGACATGTGGCGCCGTCGCGCGGGGACGTGCTGGTTTACGAATTTTACCGGATGCTGCCCGCGGGCTTTATGCTGCTCAATACCACTGGCACGATCCGGCAGCTCGTCGATACCGATTTCGACAAGCAGCTCAAGCGCATCGAGGAGGCGACGCTGGACCTGGCGGAGAACAACTGCGACGTGATCATCATCGGTGGCTCGCCGCTGTTTACCAAGTTGGGCTACGGCAGCGACATCGAGATCAGTCGAAGGCTGTCGGAGAAGGTGGGGATTCCGGTCGTCGCGGGGATCACGGGCGAGATGGAAGCGTTAAAAAAACTCGGAATAAAGAAAGTCGTGGTCGCCACGCCGCACGAGGAGGAGCTGAATCAAAGAATGAAAAAGTTCCTCGAAGCGTCGGGCTTCGAGGTGCTGAAGATCGAAGGCTACGGCATCCGCAAAAACTCGCAGATCTCCGACCTGCCGGAACACGCCTCTTACAAGATCGCCAAAAAACTCTACGAGAAGGCGCCCGACGCCGACGGCATCTTCGTTCGCTGCCCGCGCTGGCCGACGATCGGCGACGTGGCGCTTCTGGAGAGCGAGATTGGCAAGCCCGTGATCACGAGTTGCCAGTCCTACATCTGGTACGCCCTGGAAGTGGCTCACGTCAAAGAAAAGATCACCGGGTATGGGCGGCTGATGGAAACGCTGGCTTAGTGCAGGCCCTTGAAAAAGGCTGTGCCTGAGGTTTCGTACCGCCTTTAAACGAGGTGGACTTCACGGCGGCGTTCCCTTAAAATGAGTTGTCGGAGGTAAATCAGATGGGCCTCTCTTTTGACTCTGAGTCGGTTCCCCTTCAGGTGGACGCGAAGGACGTAATTCGAGTGGGCAAGACTCGGGTCACCTTGGATACGGTCGTTGCAGCATTTGCGAGCGGCGCGACCGCCGAGGAGATCGTCCAGCAGTATCCATCCTTGAACTTGGCCGATGTCTATCAGGTCATCGCTTACTACTTGCGTCGCCCGTCGGAAATCAACGCCTATTTAAAGCAAAGAAAAGCTAAGGGCGCGGCTGTCAGGAAGCGCAACGAAGACCAGTTTGACCCGCAGGGAATACGTGATCGTCTTTTGGCTCGTCGGGCTACCCAAAAGCCGAAGTGATGCTTCGACTAGCCGCCGACGAGAATTTCAACAACAACATCGTGCGCGCGTTGTTGCGCCGCAAGCCGGAGCTAGACATCGTGCGGGTGCAAGACGTCGGGCTGGCGGGCAGGGATGATGACGCGATTCTAGAGTGGGCGGCGACGGAAGGTCGAGTTTTACTTACGCACGACGTGTCCACCATCACTTATTTCGCCTACGAGCGCGTTCGCGCCGCCAAATCGATGCCCGGCGTTTTCGAGGTCAGCCGCGACCTTCCGATCGGTGACGTCATCGAGAATCTCATGCTACTGGCAGAGTATAGCGTCGAAGGCGAATGGGAAGGTCAGGTACGGTACTTGCCGCTACGCTAAACTATTTATGTTTCGCTCCAAAAGGACCGAATCGCGAAGCGCGTAAGGAGAAGTTAGCCGAACCGAGATGAGATCAAGCTTCGACGAGATCCCGCGGCGGATATTCCTTGACTCGTCAACGCTGCAGACCCTGCAGAGCTATGGTGGCTTCATCTACGAGAACGATCCGGTTCCAGAGAGTGATCGAATCTACATTAATCCCTTGGGCGTTCCGAATCTCGAGGCACTGCGTTGGATCATGCGGGTCGCAGAGCGCGCGCCATTTGAATTCGCCCTGTCCAAGAACAGCCTTCGTGAGGTCGAGCGGAGGAATGACGCAAGCTATCTGCAGTGGGCCTACGACGTCCTCGACCATTGGCTCACGTGCCTCGAAGAGTCGTGGTCAGATCTTCAGGATGCAGGCCGCGCAGTAGCTATCGAGTCTCCGGCCTACGGGTATCTTGGTTGTGGTGACCGTGCTTTACTGAAGGATGCGATGTTCCTCGGATGCGATGCGTTTCTCACAATGGAGAACCGGTTGCCGAGGAATGCCGAACATCTGACCAGAACGTTGGGCATCCGGGTTCTGTCACCCGTGGCAACGTGGGAGCTGTTGCGACCATGGGCGGCGCTCTTCTATTAACAATTTGGCTGGCCGGCTAGCCAGCCATACGGTCGTGGGGCGACCAGTCAAGCTCGTCATGACTTCTCAATCAAACGTCGCAGCTTCTGAGTCCATCAAGTGGCGCTGCTCTGTCTGTTCCCGTCAGTTTGCTACTTCCGGCGGAGGTCTCTGTTCCCGTTGTAAGGGACCGGCCTGCCTTCGACACTTAAAGGTCTTGAGCGTCAAATCCGGCAGTTCAAAGACATACGAAAACGTTTGTACCGGATGCATTCGGTCTGATGACCCCAAACCGTCGCTTCTTAGAAATCCTTGGTGGAGGATCTTCAGGTAACTCGAATAAGACGCGGGTATAGGTCTTGCAATCATACATTGTTGTAATGCAAGATTCGATCTCCATAGCACGCAGAAATCAGGTTGATTCGTCTGCGCCCTGCTATTGAGGATCTCGCATGAAGATCACGCGCGTTCAGTCACAGGTAGTGCGATTGCCGGCCGAAGAGCCTCTTGCCGGCGGACCGCCGTTCTACCGGCAGTTTTTCGAGTTCGTCACCCTGCGGATGGAGACGGACGCGGGGATCGAAGGGATCGGCGTCACCTTTTTCGGCTGGGCGCTCACCGCCACGCTGAAGCACGCGGTGGACCAGCTCGGCGAACTCGTTATCGGAGAAGATCCGCTGCGCATCGAAGCCGTCGGCCGCAAGGTGCGCAGCGCGGCCGCGGGGGCCGGTCCGGGCGGTATATCTACGCTTGCCTTCTCCGCCATCGACATGGCGCTCTGGGACATCAAGGGCAAGGCGCTCGGCCAGCCCCTCGCCACAATGCTCGGCGGGCTGCGCGACCGCGTTCTCACCTATGCGAGCGGCGCCCTCTCGCGGACCTCTCCTTTGGAGCACGTCGTGAAGGCGGGGCCGCTGCTCGTGGAGAAAGGCTTCAAGCAGATGAAGATGCAGCTCGCGCTGCCCGGCGACACGACGCCGGAGCGCGAAGTGGAACGCGCCAGGCTGATTCGCGAGGCGATCGGGCCGGATGTCGATCTCATGTGCGACATCAATCAGCGCTGGAGCGTGAATCAAGCCATCGACATCGGCCGGCGGATCGAGGACGTTCACCTCTACTGGCTCGAGGACGTGACCGCGCACGACGACTACGCGGGGCTCGCGCGCGTCGCCGACGCGCTGGCAACCCCTTTGGCCGGCGGCGAGTGCCTGTACGGCATCACGCCGTTCCGCCACATGCTCGAGGCACGCTCGGTCGACATCGTGATGATCGACCTGCTGCGCGTCGGCGGCATCGCAAACTGGATGAAGGTCGCAGGCATGGCGGAAGCTTTCAACATTCCCGTCGTCAGCCACCTCTTTCCCGAGATCCACGTGCACCTCGTGTCGGCGATCCCGAACGGCCTCACGGTCGAGTACATGCCGTGGTCGTTCAGACTCTTCGAAGAGGTGCCCGTGCCGGTGAACGGCGAGTTGATTGTCCCCTCGAAGCCCGGACTCGGGCTCACGTTCGACCGCGCCGCCATCAGCCGTTACACCGTTGGAGCGTAGGCAGGCGTTGCAATCAGGTGTTGTCGTAACGCAAGGCCTGGTTCCCATAGCGAACCAAGGAGGAAGTCGTGGGCTACATCGAGTCGAACTTGCTGCCCAATGAGGAAATTGTCTATCGAGCCAGCTTACACTGGATAATCTTTCTCAAGTCGTTTGCTGTCGTTGTTCTCGGAGTGATCCTGGTCGCGGTGAAACCGACAGTCGGAGGAATCGGCATTGTTCTCGGTTTGCTAGTCGGACTTCCCGCTTTCATTCGGTATAAGACGTCGGAGTTTGGAGTCACGACAAAACGGGTCATCATCAAGGTCGGTTTTTTGCGAAGGCGAACGTTGGAGCTTTTGCTCAGGCAGGTCGAAGCCATCTTGGTCGACCAGAGCGTCACGGGACGCATCTTCGGGTTCGGCTCTGTGACATTGACAGGAACGGGCGGCGTTCGAGAAGTGTTCCACAACGTCTCGTCGCCGCTGGAGTTGCGGCGGCGCATCCAAGGCCAAGCGGCGTAGGAGATGTGGAAGTAGAGCAGGGAATGGATCTTTATTTTAGCGCCCGGGGCTGAGGCGATGATCGGTTAGACCGGCCACGCAATAGTTCGTGCAGCGTCACGCTGCCTTGAGCGCCGCCAAAAATTGTTCCCTTGAGACGCTCGGAGCGACGCGCGAGACTTTTTCTAAAATCTTATCCTTCTCCGCGTTGGTTTTAGCTTTGGCGTAGCGCGCGCGCAGTTTTTTCAGCCGCTGGCGCCGCGCGCGCCGGGCGTGCAGCTCATTGCGGCGAGTCGAATGAGCCATTACGGCTTACTTCTCGAATGCGCTCTTGAGCATCGGCGCCAGCTCGCCGCGCTCGTGCAGCTCGTGAAGAATGTCGCAGCCGCCAACGAACTTCCCGTTGATGTAGATCTGAGGTATCGTCGGCCAGTTGGAGTAGCGCTTGATTCCGTCCCTGATCGCGGGGTTCGCGAGCACGTCCGCGGTCTCGAAAGGGTAGCCGTAGGTCTGGAGAATCTCCACGGTGTGCGCCGAGAAGCCGCACTGAGGAGCATTCGGATTCCCCTTCATGTAGAGCATGACCTTGTTTTTCTTGACCTGTTCGTCAATCTGTTTCAATACTTCGTCCGCCATGTCCAACCTCCTTTTAATTTACGTGCCCAGACGCTCCCACTGATCCGGAGTGTAGGTCTTCAGCGCCAGCGCGTGAATCCGCTCGCTTCCCAACGCATCGCGCAGGGCCGCGTAGACCATCTGGTGCTGATCCACCAGACCTTTGCCTTCGAACAGCGAAGAGACGATGACCACCTGGAAGTGGTCTCCGCCCCCGGTCAGGTCCCGCACCTGAATGGTCGATCCGGGCAAAGCGCGCTCCACAGTCGATGTGATTTCGTCGGGGCTTACCATACAAAAAGCATACCTGCTCCACTGCCGCGTTGCAAGGCGCTCCGGGTTAGGCGTGAGGCCGCTTCATTTTGGATTTTGGATTGCCGAT
>JAHFAP010000201.1 GCA_023250495.1 Deltaproteobacteria bacterium
CTCTCAGGATCAGCGGATCGCCGGAGACGGCGCCGACGTTATTGTGGGTGAAGTGATCGTTGCTCACGGTCACCGCGTCCGCGCGGATGCCGGGAGTGACGTCCAAGTTCGGGTCGGTGACGACTCTGGTTTGGCTTCCCGACTGGATGAGAAAACTCGAGTGGCCGAACCATTGGACGAAATAGTTGCCCAACTGAGGGGTGCGGCCCGAGCGGGCCTGAACGAGATCGCGTCCGCCGTCGAACAGGCGAATCAGAGAGGGATTGCAGATCGCGTGCGCCAGGCGCCGCGGCAGCAGGAGCGCCGAGCCGGCGAGCAGGCCGATGAAATTGCGCCGTCTCATCGCTCCTCCTCAATGATCAACGCGGTGAAGCTGGAAATCTTCGTCCCAGGCCGCTTCCAGCCGTCTTTGGTGAGCCCCGCCTTGACGCAGGTCTGAGAGAGAAACTTTTCCATATCCCAGCCGTATTGAGTCGCCACTTGAGGCAGCAGCACCCCGCGCTTCTCCCCGCTCGCCACGTGGAGGCCGTGCTTGCCGACTTCCAAGGAGAGTGGATCGGCCACCAACTCTAAGGGACTGAGGACAGAGATGTCAATCAGGATCTCGGGGAGCTCACTGCCGCTGATGGGCGCTACCCGGTGATCGCGCGAGGCCGCCGCCTCGGTCATCTCGATGACGGTCTCGTAGAGCGGGCGCGTGGGAAAGCAGGTGCCGATGCATCCCCTCAACTCCTCTCCCCGGTGCAAGCTGACGAAGGCGCCGTACTGCGAGGTCAAGAGATAGGGATCTTCGATTGTCTCCGTGCTGTTCGCTGCCCCGCCGACAAAACTCTCTAGTGTCTGGCGGGATAATCCGATAAGCCGCTTCTGGGACGAAGGAGGAATATCGATGGTCTTCATCTTTTTTCCTCCGGGGTTGAGCCGAGTTTATCTCCGGCTCGCTCGCTTTACAAGGATCATCTGGAGGGCCGCGATTTGTCGGCGTCCGGCGGGATTGCCGCGTCAGGTCACTGCTAATTTTTTCGTTTTTTTAACGGATTCCTTTCATGAATTCTTGAATGTAACCTGATTTTTCCAGCCGCTCCACGAGAGAATTATCGACTAGATCGGCGGCCTTAAGCTTCGTCATCCGTGGATTAACCCTTTGCAAAGCATCGATCATGTTCTGAATTCCCGCCAGCGGAGCGTACGGAACCTTGGTCTTCGCATGAATTTGCACGGTCGCATCATACATGACCTGAACGCCTTGAGGCGTGGTGAGCTTCAAGCGCCGGGCCAGCACGCTCTTAACCGCCTTCTCATTAGCCGGATTGGGCAGAAAGGCCAAGCCATCGATAGTGCCCTTGAGAAAGGAGTCTACGATCTGCGGATTTTCCCTGAGAAATCGCCGTGAAACTACTATGACGGTATTCACGTAAGGGACATCAGCCTTGGTCATGTCAAGTAATATCGTGAGCCCCTTATCCTTTGCTGCTTGTGCGAATCCGGGGTCCAAAGCTGTCGCATCAATCCTACCGCTCAGCAGGGCCGCCACTCTCTCCGGCTGTTGTCCGACCTGGATGATCGCAATCTTGTCTCGAGCCGGATCCAACCCAAGAACTTGCAGCGCCACCTCAGCTGCCAGGTGGCTGCCCGAGCCAAAAGTGCTGATGGCGACTCTTTTCCCTTTCAGATCTGCGGCCTGGCGCACCTGGGGTAAAACCCAAAACTGATAAGGGAGAATATGGATCAATCCCGCCACAATAACGAGGTCCGCTCCCGCTCCGACGGCGCCAGCTGTGGGACCTACGCTGGTCGAAGCCAATCTAGCCTCTCCCGCGACCAATGCTTGCGACGTCACCGACCCGCTTCCTGTAAAGACAGATGTAACGTCAAGCCCATGCTTTTTAAAAAGGCCCTGGTCTTCAGCCAGCCAAATGCTCGTATGCGTGGATATCAAGCCTGCATAGGCGACCAGGAGTTTCTTTTGCCCATCCTGCGCCCAACCGGGATGAACGAAGGATCCCAGCAACAAAGCAATCAAACACATCCCTGAGATTTTTTTGTTTCGCATCTCTCACTCCTGCTTTTAAAACCACATCTCTAGCCTTCTTCTGCCCTATTTGAAACGAGCTTGTCAAGGATTTCCGAATCTGACATAAGGCAGACAAAGGCTGGCAACGCTCTTACAGAAAGAGCAATGGGAGATAGCGGGCGAATGAACGGTGGCAAAAAGCGCTTTGACGTGGTCGTGGTCGGGAGCGGCAACGCCGGACTTTGCGCCGCTCTGGCCGCGAGAGAAGCGGGCGCTTCCGTGCTGCTTTTGGAGAAGGCGCCCGAGGAGTGGCGCGGCGGGAATTCATTCTTTACGGGCGGGGCGTTGCGCTTCGCGTTTCGGGGCCTTGAGGATATCAAGACGTTGATCCCGGATTTGTCCGATGAGGAGGTTAGCTCGATCCAGATCGAGCCCTACGACGAGGACCAGTTCTACAGCGACATGCTGCGAATCACCGATTATCTCACAGAACCGGATCTTTGCTTAACCATGATCCGCCGGTCTCTGCCTACCATGCAGTGGCTGCGCTCCAAGGGCGTGCGCTGGACCCTTGCCTTTGGCCGTCAAGCCTTCAGGGTCAATGAAAAGTTCAGATTCTGGGGTGGACTCGTCGTGGAGGCTGTCGGGGCCGGGCCGGGGCTGGTGGGGGCTCTTTTTGACCGCGCAGTGAAAGATGGGGTTGAGATCCGATATGCCTCGAAGGCAACCCGCTTGCTCGCGGATGGAGACGGGAAGATCGCGGGCGTTGAGGTCCGTGGACCGGCAAGCTCCTATCAGGTCGAAACCGGCTCTGCGGTCCTGGCGGCAGGGGGATTTGAGGCGAACGCCGAATGGCGCTGTCGTTATCTAGGTCCGGACTGGGAGCTCGCCAAAGTGCGCGGGACTCTGTACAACACGGGCGATGGAATCCGCATGGCCCTTGAGATCGGGGCCCAGCCTTTTGGCCACTGGAGTTCGTGTCACGCCGTGGCGTGGGATCTCAATGCCCCTCCTCATGGCGACCGCAGAATCGGCGACCTGTTCCAGAAGCATTCCTACCCCCTCGGCATCGTCGTCAATATCAAGGGGGAACGCTTTCTTGACGAAGGGGCGGATTTTCGGAACTACACCTATGCTGAATACGGCCGCCGGATTATCAGCCAACCCCATCGAGCTGCATTTCAAATTTTCGACTCGAAAGTGATTTCGCTCCTCCGCGAGGAATATCGCATACGCGAAGTCACCAAGGCGGAGGCTTCAACTATCGAAGAGCTGGCGAAGAAACTCGAGATCGATGTCGAGGGGCTGGCGCGAACGGTCCGGGAGTTTAACGCCGCAGTCCAGCCAGGTGCGTTCAATCCCGCCATACTGGATGGAAAAAGAACTGAGGGCGTATTGCCGCCCAAATCCAATTGGGCTTTGCCCATCGATACGCCGCCGTATGTGGGGTACGGGGTCACCACCGGCATCACCTTCACATTTGGCGGGCTCAGAATAACGCCCAGGGCGGAGGTTCTCGACACTGAAGGTCGTTCCATTCCAGGACTCTACGCGGCGGGGGAGAATGTCGGGGGTCTCTTCTATTATAACTACCCTGGCGGCTCGGGGCTGATGGCCGGCGCCGTATTCGGCCGCATCTCCGGCGCTGAGGCGGCCGCTTATGTATCCGCTCAGCGGAACAGATAGAGCATGCTGCGTGTCAGTCGTTCCTATTCGGCGCAGCTCTTGCAGAGGCCGTAGAGGGCCAACTGGTGAGAGGTCACCTTGAAACCACGGCGGGATAAAAATGGGGGACGGATCTTTTTCCTGGAGTTTACGAAGATGTCATAAACGCGGTTGCATCGTTCGCAGATGAAATGATCGTGGCGGTCCACCATCGGATCGAAATGCTGAGTCCGTCCGAGGGTCATCACCTTGAGTTTTTTTTCTCCCACCAGTTTTTGAAGATTGCGGTAGACCGTGCCGAGGCTGATGTTGGGCATCGTGGCACGCACCTTCTCATAAATCTGGTCCGCCGTGGGATGCGAGGTCTCGTCTTTGACCGCGTCCCAGACGACCTTCAGTTGTCGGGTGTGCCGCCGGGTCTCTTTCATGGCTCGCTACTCCATGAGGTCTTGAATCAGTGACTTTTTCATCTCATTCCAGATCTTTGCCTGAGCCTGGTAATTCGGGTGGTCGATCGCGATCAGCGCGTTCCCATAGCCGACGACGAACGCCTCACGCGCCTCGGGAGTGAAGCGGAAGCGGACGTATTGCACGGCGCTGATTTTGTCTTCTTTGCTGTGCCCTTCCTCGAACGCGGCCCGAATGGTGTGGCGCTCCCCGATCTTGAGATAGACCCTTTCGTCGATGCCGAGAAATTTGAGCAGCTCTTCACGGATTTTCGTTTGACTCTCGATCTCGAGGAGCAAGGTCGCGCTGAGCTCGTTCGAATCCGGGATCAGCGTGTTATAGACCTCGATCTCTTCCTTGATCTTGCCGAGATCGGAGATCTTTTCCGCGCGCACCATCTCCTGAATCTGAAACAGGACGGTCTTCCGATTCTCAAAAATCAGTGAAACGCGCTCTCCGACCGGCAGGCGGCGGTGCTTCTTGTAGTCGATGATCTCCTGCCTGAATTGAGCGCGCGCCTTTTCATAGGCGGACAGGCCCATCAAATCTTCCATGGCGATCTTTTTCACCCGCTCACTCCTGATCGAGTCCGTAGGCGCGCGCGAGGACGCGGACCGGGTGGAGAGTTTTCCGCTTCAGGCCCTGCTCGATCTGAAGCGCCGCCAGGGGACAGTCCGAAACGGTCAATTCCGCTTGGCTGTCACGAATCTCGTTGATCAAAGGCTCGGCGACTTTGAGCGAAAGATCGTAGTACTGCCGCTTCAAGCCCCAGGTCCCGTCAATGGCCGAGCACTTTTCTATCAGGCAGATTTTAGTATTCGGAATCAGCTCCATCAGGTCGCGCGATTTGTAGCCGATATTCTGCGCGCGCAGGTGGCACGGAATCTGGTAGGCTACACGCCCCGCCCCGCTGACAAAACGCGTGTCGAGCTTTCCCTCAACATGCAGGGCCATGAGGTACTCGCAGATATCGAAGGTCCGCGCCGCCACGTTCTGCGTCTCGGCATCGTTGAGCAGGACCGGATACTCTTTTTTGAGCATATAGCTGCAAGTCGGCCCCGGAACCACCACATCGTAGCCTTCCTTGACCAGGGCGTAGAGCGAGTCGATATTCGCCCTCGCGCTCTTTCGTGTCGCCTCGATATCGCCGCCGTCCAAAAACGGCATGCCGCAGCAGCGCTGCTCCGGGCAGACTACCTCGATCCCGTTTTTCTCCAATACCTTCACGCAGGCCTTGCCGGTCTCGGGCTCGTTGAAGTTCACGCTACAGGTATAGAACAAAGCCACTTTCTTCGCGGCCTTGGTCGCGCCGTGCGTGGCCCGCTTGTCAAACCAGGAGCGAAAAGTCTTCGAGGCATATTGGGGTAGAATCCGCTCCCGGTGGATGCCGAAAAGCTTGTCCATGATCCAGCGGTTGAAGCGATTGCGAATCGCCCAGTTGGCCAGAGGCGCGAACAAGACTCCCAGGCGCCCGATCAGATCCGCCCGGCCCAAAAAACGGTCCTGCAGGGACTGACCGTCGCGTTTCACCTGGACCACCTTGGACCTGAGCATGAGCCGTGGGAAGTCCACCTCCCAGCGGTGCGGTGGGGTGTAAGGGCAGTGGTTGAAGCAGAGCTTGCACTGGTAGCAGAGATCGGTGACGCTTCGGAGATCTCCGGAATCGAGCTTCCCCGCTTCGCCATCTACGGACTCCCTGTCGAGGCGGACGAAGAGGTCGTTGAATGACGGGCAGAGATTGTAGCAGCGGCGACAGCCGTTGCAGATATCAAAGACGCGCTTAAGCTCTCCCTCAACCTGCGACTCGTCCCAAAAAGTTTTTGATTCCAGGTCAAAAGCCATACGGTGGTTACAGAGGGGTAGGGCTGGAAGCGTCCAGCCCTACCGTCGTTGTGAAAGATCAGCTTGCGGCGTCGGCTGGCTCTTT
>JAHFAP010000202.1 GCA_023250495.1 Deltaproteobacteria bacterium
GGCGAGATTCGAACTCGCGGTCCACGAAGTGGACGCCGGTTTTCAAGACCGGTGCCTTAAACCGCTCGGCCACCCCTCCTGAGATAGTGCGAATGGTTCATAGTAAACAGTCGCAGAACAATAGGCAAGTTCTCTCTTTTAATTTTGAATTCTTAATTGGCGGAGCCTAATTCAAAACTCAACATTTAAAATTCAACATTTGTCTACATGATCCGTTCGAGTCCTCCCATGTAGGGACGCAAGACCTCGGGAACAACCACGCTGCCATCCTTCTGCTGATAATTCTCCAGCACCGCCACCACGGTTCGACCCACCGCCAATCCGGAGCCATTGAGAGTGTGGACGAAGAGCGGTTTTCCCTTCTTGTCCGGCCGGTAGCGGATCTGGGCGCGGCGCGCCTGGAACTCCTCGCAGTTGGAGCAGGAGCTGATCTCTCGATAGGTCGCTTGCCCAGGCAGCCACACTTCGATGTCATAAGTCTTGGCGGAAGCAAAACCCATGTCGCCGGTGCAGAGCTCAACAACCCGGTGAGAGATCTTAAGCCGTCGCAGCACCTCCTCCGCGTCGTTCACCATCTTTTCCAGCTCCTCGTAAGAGTTCTGCGGCTCAGCCAGCTTGACCAGCTCGACCTTGTTGAACTGGTGTTGGCGGATCAGGCCGCGCACGTCCTGGCCGTAGGAGCCCGCCTCGCGGCGGAAGCAGGGAGTGTAGGCGACGTAGTGAATGGGCAGATCATCGCGGTCTAAAATCTCTTCCCGGTGAATATTCGTCAGCGGCACCTCAGCCGTCGGGATGAGAAAGAGTTCGGGATCAACGGTGCGAAAGAGATCCTCCTCAAATTTGGGCAGTTGTCCTGTCCCCGTCATCGTATCCCGGTTCACCAGAAACGGCGGCAGCACCTCCCTATATCCGCGCTCGCGCGTGTGCAGATCGAGCATGAAGTTGATCAGCGCCCGCTCCAGCAGCGCGCCGGCTCCGTAGTAAACCGTGAAGCGGGACGCGGCGATTTTTGCCGCCCGCGAAAAATCAAAAATGCCAAGCTCTTCTCCGATTTCCCAGTGATTCTTCGCCGGGAAGTCAAACCGGGGCAGTTCTCCCCAACTCCTGACCTCTCTGTTTTGCTCCGGTCCCGAGCCCAGAGGCGCCGTCGGGTGCGGCAGGTTCGGGATCATCAGCATAAAGTCCTGAAACCGCTTCTCGATCTCCGCCAGGGGCCCTTCTCCGTCGCGGACCGCCTGCGCGATCTCTTCGACCTCGCGCATGAGCGGCGCCGGATCCCCGCCAGATTTCTTTAGCTTGCCGATCTCGCCGGAAATACGATTCTTCTTCTCCTTCAGCCTTTCCCATTCGGCCAACGCCTCGCGGCGCTCCCGGTCGATAGCGACGAATCGCTCCCAGTCAAGCTTCGCGCCTCTGGAGGCGATTCGCTCCTTGACGAGCTCGAGATTCTCTCTCAGTAGTTTGATGTCAAGCATAGCTAGCTGTCAGCCTCGTAGCAGTCAGCCGTCAGCTCTCAGCTATCAGCAGGGCCGAGGCTGAAAGCTGACCGCTGATAGCTTCCGCGCTAACTCACCTCAAAGGCGTTCTGAATATGCTCCACCACCGGCTCTCGGCCAGCGAAGGAAATTCCGACAACATCAAATCTGGCTTCGCGCTGGTGCAGCTTGTGCTCGCTTAGAAAGAAGAGCGCGGTCTTGATCATCTTCCGCTGTTTGCGCGGATCGACCGATTCAAGCGGCGCCCCGAAGCTCCTATCCTGGCGCGTCTTGACCTCGACAAAAACGATCACGCGCCGGTCCAGAGCGATCAAGTCCAGCTCGCCCACCGGGCAGCGGTAGTTGCGCTCGACCATGCGATAGCCCTTCTTGGCAAGATAGCGTTCCGCGATCCGCTCTCCCTCCCGTCCTAGAACCTGCTTTTGATTCTGCACAGCGGTCAGCCTTCAGCGATCAGCTTTCAGCAGCAGAGGCTGACCGGCTGACTGCTGAGAGCTGATGGCTAAGTCTCGCACCGGGCTGAAGCTCCGTCGATGGATCGGTGACGGGCCCAAGCGCCTGAGCGCCTCCGCGTGCGCCCGAGAACCGTAGCCCTTATGCTGGCCGAAGCCGTATTCGGGATAGAGCCCGTCAACTTCCATCATGAGCTGATCGCGCGCGACCTTGGCGATGATCGACGCCGCAGCGATCGAATGACAGATGCGATCCCCCTTTATGATCGCTCTCTGCGCCGGCAGAGACGACGATAGAGGATCGAGGATAGAGGATCGCGACTCCGCCACCTCTAGCCAACCCATCTTCTTTCCATCCTCCATCCTCCATCTTCCATCCTCAATCCCCGCCAGGAAGGCCAGCGGTATTTTATGAGGTCCATCGATCAAAAGAAGATCAGGCGCCGGCCTGAGCTGCGAGTAGGCGGCGCTCATAGCCAGCAGGCTCGCCTTTAAGATATTGATCCGGTCGATCTCCTCGGGACCGACAATTCCCAATGCCCAGGCGACAGCCTCCTGCTTGATCCAACGGGCCAGCTCCTCCCGCCGCTTGCTGGTAAGGAGCTTGGAGTCTCGAATAGCAGGATGGATCACGCCGCGGGGCAGGATCACCGCCGCCGCGACGACCGGGCCGGCCCACGGTCCCCGACCGACCTCATCCAGGCCCGCGACGTGCTTGGACCCGCGCGCGTACCCCTCTTCCTCCAACAACGCGTCGGGTTTCGCCCGCAAATCGAATGCCTCAGACAGCCAGGCCTGAGATCGCTTCATGCCAGTCATTTTTAACCAAAAGGGGCCGGAACTGCAATAAAAATCCTAGCTGTCAGCCATCAGCAAAGAAGCTTTCAGCTCAAATCGAGGACCTCACCCAACCCTCTCCCTGAGGGAGAGGGCAAGGGTGAGGGTTAGCTGACTGCTCATGGCTTCCCGGCTGACAGCTAAAGCCTGATGGCTGACCGCTTCCCAGCTGAAAGCTTTTCCTTGATTGCTGATTGCTGATTGCTATGTTAAAAAGCTTTCATGAAAATCACCCGCGAAGAGGTTCAACGGGTCGCGCTGTTGGCCCGCTTGCAGCTCTCGCCGCAGGAAGAAGAACTCCTTACCGGCCAACTCGACAAGATTCTGCAATACATGGACAAGCTCAACCAGCTCGACACGGAAAAGGTGGAGCCGCTCGCGCACGTCGTGGACATCGTCAACGCCTTCCGCGAAGACCGGGTCGTCCACGAGCCCAAGCCGGACAGCCTGCTGGCGAACGCCCCAGCCAAGGAAAAAACCTTCTTCAAGGTTCCCAAGATCATCGAATGAGCCTACACACCTCAACTATCCGCGAGCTAAGCGAGAAGCTCAAAAGGCGCGAGATTTCCTCAGTTGAACTAACGGAATCGGTCTTCGCGCGAATCTCGGCCACCGAAGAGCGGCTGCGCTCGTACGTCACTCTCTGTCGCGAGAGCGCCTTGGGAGAGGCGCAGCAGGCCGATGAGCGCTTGAAGAATGGAAGTGATGCTCCGCCGCTACTGGGGATTCCGATAGCGCTCAAAGATATTTTCCTCGCTCAAGGGGTGCGGACCACCTGCGCCTCGAAGATTCTGGGCAACTTCGTTCCGCCCTATGACGGCACCGCGGTCAAGAGACTCAAGACGAGCGGAGCGGTGATCGTAGGAAAAACCAACATGGACGAGTTCGCCATGGGCTCGTCCACGGAGAACTCGGCCTTCGCGGTCACCCGTAATCCGTGGAATCTGGAGCGGGTGCCCGGCGGCTCTTCCGGAGGCTCAGCCGCCGCCGTCGCCGCCGACCAATGCATCGCCGCACTTGGAACCGACACCGGAGGCTCGATCCGCCAGCCCGCGGCATGCTGCGGCATCGTCGGGTTAAAGCCAACGTATGGCAGAGTCAGCCGGTTCGGCGTGATCGCCTTCGCGTCATCGTTGGATCAGGTCGGCCCGATGACCAAAGACGTGACCGACTGTGCGCTCATGCTGGAAACCATCGCCGGCCATGATCCTGCGGATTCGACTTCGGTGCCGGCGCCGGTTCCGGCTTATGCGAGTCATCTCACCGGCGAGGTGAAAGGGTTGAGAGTGGGCATCCCGAAAGAGTATTTCATTCCCGGAATACAGCCCGAGGTGGAACAGGCGGTGAAGGAAGGAATCCACAGGTTGGAGAAAGCCGGCGTCGAGCTGGTCGAGGTCTCGCTGCCGCACACGGAGTATGCGGTCGCAGTTTACTACATCATCGCGACCGCTGAGGCCAGCTCCAATCTAGCCCGCTATGACGGGATGAAGTATGGTTATCGCGCGCCGGGCAAGAACCTGACGGAAACCTACCTGAAGAGCAGACAAGAAGGATTTGGGCCGGAGGTGAAGCGGCGCATCATGCTCGGCACCTATGCCCTCTCGGCCGGCTACTACGACGCTTACTATCTCAAGGCCCAGAAGGCGCGGACGCTGATCAAGCGCGACTTCGAGGAGGCCTTCAAAAAGTGCGACGTCATCATCACGCCGACGGCGCCGACGACCGCTTTCAAGATCGGCGAGAAGACCGAGGATCCCCTGCAGATGTACCTTTCAGACATCTTTACGATCTCCGTCAACCTGGCGGGACTTCCCGGGCTTTCGCTGCCCTGCGGCTTCGATTCCGCGGGATTGCCGGTCGGGATGCAGATCATCGGGAAATATTTTGATGAGACGACCATGCTGAGAGCCGCCTTCGCCTACGAGCAGGCCACGGAGTGGCACAAGAAAAAGCCAAAAATAAGCTAAGAAGCGGTCAGCCGTCAGCGATCAGCTAAGAGAAGAGAAACATTCGATGCGACTTCATGATAAGAACACAGCCTTAGAGATATGAGAGATTTTAGGGAACTCAAAGTGTGGGAGAAGGCGCATGCCATGGCTTTAGGAGTATACAAGGCGACTGCAGGATTTCCCCGAGATGAGCTTTACGGGCTGACGAGTCAGATTCGCCGCGCTTGTACCTCCATCCCCGCTAACATTGCGGAGGGTTGTGGCAGAGGCGGAGATGCGGAACTCGCGCGGTTTCTTCGCATTGCAATGGGCTCTGCAAGCGAGCTTGAATATCATCTGCTGCTTGCGTGTGATCTCAACCTTCTTGACAGGTCACAGTATGACCGTCTCGTAAGTGATGTGATTGAGGTGAAGCGCATGCTCGCTTCTTTTATTCAGAAGCTGACTGCTGAGCGCTGATTGCTGAAAGCTAAGTCATGAACTACGAGACCGTCATCGGACTTGAGGTCCACGCCCACCTCTTGACCAAATCGAAGATCTTCTGCGGCTGCCCGACCCGCTTCGGCGACGAGCCCAATAAGAATACCTGCCCGGTGTGCATGGGATTTCCGGGAGTCCTCCCCGTGCTCAACAGAAAGGTCGTGGAGTTCGCCATTCGCGTGGGGCTGGCCACTCACTGCGAGATCGCGCGCACCAGCCGCTGGGCGAGGAAAAACTACTTCTACCCGGATCTCCCCAAGGGCTACCAGATCAGCCAGTACGAGCTGCCGCTGTGCCGCAGCGGTTATATCGAGATCGAAGCCGACGGCTCGCGAAAAACCATCCGCCTTACGCGCATCCACATGGAAGAGGACGCCGGGAAAAACATTCACGATACACCCGGAGACTACAGTTTCGTGGACTTAAACCGGGCCGGTGTCCCGCTTTTGGAGATCGTGAGCGAGCCGGACCTGGCCAGCGCCGAAGAAGCGAGCAGCTATCTCAAAAACCTGCGGGCCATTCTGCAGTACTTGGAGGTTTGCGACGGAAACATGGAGGAAGGGAGCTTTCGCTGCGACGCCAACATCTCCCTGCGTCCCCGGGGCTCGCGCGAGTTCGGCACCAAGGTCGAGATCAAGAATATGAACTCGTTCAAGGCTGTGGAAAAGGCGCTCGCCTACGAGATCAAACGGCAGGTCGAGACCCTCTCGGAAGGAGGCAAGCTCACTCAGGAGACGCGCCTGTGGGACGCGGAACGCGAGGTCACTCGCTCGATGCGCTCCAAGGAGTTTGCCCACGACTACCGCTATTTCCCCGAGCCGGATCTGCTGCCGCTGG
>JAHFAP010000037.1:0-6455 GCA_023250495.1 Deltaproteobacteria bacterium
GTTCGAGGCGGCCCAAGGTCGGGCTGGTGTTGGGCGGCGGAGCCGCGCGGGGATTCGCCCATGTCGGCGTCATCCGCGTCCTCGAGCGGGAGAAGATTCCGATCGATCTGATCGTGGGCACGAGCATCGGCAGCCTGGTCGGGGCGATCTACGCGGACAAAAAGAACGGCTCTGAGCTGGAAGGAGCCGCTCTCGGTCTGGAGGAGCGGGATGTCTTCGACTACAGCTTTATCAGCCCCACGCAGGGATTTGTGCGCGGCGAGCGGCTGGAGGATTTTGTCTTGAAAAAGTTCTCCGCGAGGGAGATCGAGCAGCTCAAACTACCCTTCGCCGCCGTCGCAACGGACATCGAGAATGGAGAGGTCGTCGTTCTCCAGTCAGGCTCCATCGCGCGCGCCGTGCACGCCTCGAGCGCCATTCCGGGGGTTTTCATTCCTGTGCGCTATCAGGGAAGGCTCCTGGTTGACGGCGGCGTGCTCGACAGCGTGCCGGTGGATGTGGCGCGCAAGATGGGCGCGGAGGTCGTGATCGCGGTGGATTTGGGAGAGGGGAGACAGGCGGCCCAGGTGAAAAACATTTTTGACACGATCGTCCAGAGTCTCTACCTTATGGGCTTGGAGACGACGGAGGCGAGATTGAGACAGGCCGACGTGGTGATCCGGCCCAAGCTCTCGAACATAGGGCTGATCGACTTTAGCCGAAAGAAAGAGATCGTGGCTCTTGGCATCGAGGCGGCAGAGCAGGCCTTGCCGAGCATCCGCGCAAAGCTCGGGTTGGGCCCGAGTGTTTCAGCCGGTCGTTAGGATTATGAAGATGGCGAAGATCAACAGCGTGGAAGTCAGGCACCAGTTGCAGATTCCCTTGAGGACAAAGAACTGGATGTAGGTGAGGTAGAGAGAGACCAGAGCGCCAAGGGACGAAAGCAGGACGAGCAACAGAGATATAGGCCAGGCCAAAGCAGACGATGGAAGCTCTGCTTGACGCAACAGTGTTCCAAGGAAAATCGCCAGAAAGACGAAAACTCCGATAGCGCTGTTATGAATTCCCAACAGACGGGAGTAAGGGCTGCGGATGACGCGGTCGCAATCCCTCGTCCAGCACGCTATGGGTTTGTCATATCTCTGGCTGCGCCAGACGTAAAGGCTGATGACGAGGCCGAGAAGACTGAGAGGTGGAACGATAGCGCGAGCGTATGCGGCTAAATCAAACATCGAGACCCCGTTCCTTCATTTCTTGCCCGTCGCCTCCAACTTCACCTTAACGATTCGCCGCCCTTCCATATCGACGATCGTCAGCCTGTATCCATCGTGCTCCACCACCTCGCCGCCGCGCGGGATGCGTCTCAGCTTCGCCAGCACAAAACCGGCGAGCGTGAGATAATCCGGCGACTCTTCAAAGGGCAGCCCGTAGTCTGACTTGAGGTCCTTGAGCTGGGCCGAGCCCTGAATCACCATTGAGCCGTCGGGCAGCCGCTCCACCGGCCCGCGCTCCTCCCGGTCGTACTCGTCGCGGATCTCACCAACGATTTCTTCCAGCAGATCCTCCAGAGTAGCCAGCCCTTCGATCTCCCCGAATTCATTCACCACCATCGCTATCGCGATCCTTCTTCGCTGAAGCTCTTTGAGCAGTTGACTGATGGGGAGAGAGCTGGGGACGAAGAAAGCCGGATGGAGGTGCTCGCGTATGCGAATATCACTCTTTTCCTGCACGGCGCGCAGGATATCCTTGTTGTAGAGGATTCCAACCACGTGGTCCAACTCTCCCTCGTAAACCGGGATGCGGGAAAAGCCGCTTTCGACAAAGCTCCTCAAGATTTCCTCGGATGAGGCGTTGATATTGAGAGCATGCATTTCAGTCCTGGGCTTCATGACCGCTCTTACCGGCGTATCGACGAATTCAAAGACGCTGTGGATCAACTCCTTTTCCGTCTCGTCGAAGATCCCCTTGGCGGCGCCCTCGCGAATCAACGACTTGACCTCCTCTTCGGAGATGAAGCTTGCTGCTTCGATGTCTTTCCCGCCGAACAGCCGTAGAACCGCGTTGCTTGAAGCGGTGAGGATCCTGACCAGGAAAGAGGTAAGCTTGGACAGCAGGTCAATCGGCTGCGCCACCAGCATCGCAGTTCGCTCCGAAAAACGCAGCGCTAGGGACTTAGGGACCAGTTCCCCAAAGATCAACGAGAAGTAGGCGATTGGGATCACGACCGAGAGGATGGCGAGGGATTCGCCCCAGCTCGCCACCAAGGGGAGCGGCAGGGATTGGATCGCAGGCTTGAGAAATTCGATCGCCGCCGCCCCGCCGATCGCGGATGCAAGGGTTCCCACCACGGTAACACCGATCTGCACGGTGGCCAAGAAACGGTCGGGGTCGTTCTTCAACCGCGCTGCTGCCGCCGCCGACGGGTGCCCCTCCTCCATCAGAGCGTCGATGCGCGTCTTGCGGGTGGTGATGATGGCGATTTCAGCGGCCGCAAAAAAGCCGTTGGCAAGAATCAGCAGGAAGATCAGCAAAAGCTCTAACCAGAAACTTTCCCAGGACATCGCTCCACCTCCTGTCCACTACAGTTTTCCGCCGAGGGGCGTACAAACAAGATCATAGCGGCTTTTTGCCAGCTCAACAAAGGGTCAGTGTCCCGGCCCGTCCGGGCTCGCCTCTCGGTCTGTCTGAAGGCGACGTCTGGATTGAGGGAAAATATCTCTTTCACCGATCGGGCGCTTTGCAGTAGGATGGAGAGCGGAGGGATGTTGCGTGGCTGAGAAACTGCGCGAGAGATCGGTCCTGCTGGGAACGATCACCAAAATCACCTACCAGGATCCCCAGGCTCCATACACGGTCGCCCGTCTGGAGGTCGATGGAGTTGAAGAGGTGACCGTTGTCGGCGGCATATTTCCCGTCAGCGAAGGCGAAGATATCAAGGTCAGCGGAAGCTGGAGGATGCATCCGCGCTACGGCCTTCAGTTCCAGGCGCAGCACTGGGAAAAGGTCGAGCCGGCCACGCAGGAGGGGATTGAAAGATACTTAGGATCAGGGTTGATCAAAGGGATCGGACCGACCTATGCCCGGCGGCTGGTCTCCGCCTTCGGTCTGGATACCCTAAGAATTCTCTCACAGGAGGCTCAGCGAGTTTTAGAGGTCCCGGGGATCGGGCAGGTCCGGGCGCAGAGGATCCTCCGTGCCTGGCGGGAGCAGCGGGGAATGCAGGACGTCATGGTATTCCTCCAGGGACATGGCGTCAGCAGCTCTCTGGCTCTCAAGATCTACCGCGCCTTCGGGGCCGAGACCGTCGCCAGGGTCAAGGAGAATCCCTATTGTTTGGCCGAGGAGATTTACGGCGTCGGTTTTGTCCTGGCGGACCGCATCGCCTCGACGTTGGGGATCAGCGGCGAGTTTCCCCTCAGGGTTCAGGCCGGGCTGCTCCATCTCCTGAGAAAATTCTCCGCTGACGGCCATTGCTACGTGCCGCTTACGCCTCTCAAGGCCAATGCCTCCGCGCTCCTGGGCGTCGACGAAGGGGCGAGCGAGCAGGCGATCGAGAAACTCGCGGTTGACGGGAAGCTTGTCCTGGAAAGCTCCGGCGGAGACGAAGAGACCAGAGCGTATCCTTGCGAGATCTACGACGCCGAGCGTCGCGTCGCCGCGGTGCTCCGCCGCCTGCTCGCCAACCCATCCGGTCTAAGGGATAAAGGGTTTAAGGGTTCAAGGATCGGAGAAGAACTCTTCAACTCTTCAACTGTCTTGCTGGAGCCGGAGCAGCGCGAAGCGATCTCTCAGGCGCTGCAGCAAAAAGTATTGGTGATCACAGGCGGGCCGGGCACAGGGAAGACGACGCTGTTGATCGCTCTGTTGATGATCCTTCGGCGCGCCGAGGTTACCTTCGCCCTTGCGGCGCCGACGGGTCGGGCGGCCAAGCGGATGGGAGAGATGTCGGGCGAGGAGGCCAAGACGATCCACCGCCTGCTCGAATACAACCCTCACGAGCGCAGGTTCCAGCGGGGGGAGGATAATCCCATCGGCGCGGAGGTGGTCATCATCGACGAGGCCTCGATGGTGGATCTCCCGCTGATGGATCACCTGCTGCGGGCGATCGAACCTCGCAGCCATCTCATTCTGCTCGGCGATGTCGATCAGCTTCCCTCGGTGGGGCCGGGGAGCGTGCTGAGGGATCTGATCGATTCGAGAGTTGTGCCGGTAGTGGTGCTGCGACGCATTTTTCGCCAGGCCGGCGAGAGCCTGATCGTTCTGAACGCTCATAGAATCCTTCAAGGGGAGCCGCTCCTCTTGGAGGCTCAAAGAGAGAGACGCGATTTTGTTTTCGTTGCCCGCGACAGCGAGGAGGAGATTGTTGCTGTGGTTAAGGAGCTGGTGAAAGAGCGCATTCCGCGCTCGCTTCACGTAAATTCCGCCCACGAGATTCAGGTTCTGAGCCCCATGCATCGCGGTCTGCTGGGCACGGTCCATCTCAATCGTGAGCTGCAACAGTTGCTTAACCCCGAAGGAAAAACGCTCCAGCGCGGCGGCACGCTTTTCCGCCTCGGCGACAGAGTGATGCAGCTAAAGAACAACTATGACAAGGGAATTTTTAACGGCGATCTAGGAAAAATCGTCAGGCTCGACACCGAGGAGGGCGAGGTGGAGGTCGATTTTGACGGCCGGACCGTTTCCTATGAGCTTGAGGAACTCGATGAGATCAACTTGGCCTATGCGACCTCGGTGCACAAGAGCCAGGGCAGCGAGTATCCCGCGGTCGTGGTTCCACTCCACACATCGCACTATCCTATGCTCCACCGCAGTATCCTCTACACGGCCGTTACCCGGGGGAAGGAGTTGGTCGTCCTGGTCGGGAGCAAAAAAGCAGTGGCAATGGCGATCAGAAACGTCCGGGTCGAGCAGAGGTTTACGGGATTGAAGGAGAGGCTTGTTAAGCCTGAGGTCTCATAAGGGCATCAGCAAGAAAGCGCTCGCCACGAAGGTGCTGCCAACCCGGATTTTGGGTTGACAAACTTGTCACCGCCATTATATGATCTGAACGTGCAATTTGGTAAGCGTCTTCGGGAGTTGAGAAAGAAGAAAGGACTCGGGCTCAAGCCGTTAGCCAAGATTGTTAGGGTCGATCACGCCTACCTCTCCAGGATCGAAGCGAGCCATGTGCGGCCATCCGAGCAGGTCATCGGAAGGCTCGCAAGAGCGCTTGGTCACGATGAGGCCGAGCTCATGATCCTTGCGGATCGTATCCCACCCAAGTGGCGAACCGCGATTAAGATGGCCCCGCGTGAAACTGCCTCTCTTATCCACGAGTCTCTAGCGGAGTATGGAAAGGGAACTGACAAACAGATCGGCCCTGGAGAGTCCAAGCCCAGGCGGTTGGGTGCGCAAGCAGGGCTTTTTGTTAAACCTAAGCGCAAATCCCCAGATGGTATTCCTACCAACGATCTCGTTTTTAGCGCGCAATTAGGAACTAATGACGAATTATTTCCGAAAATTCTGTCGCTATACGTTGCCCCAGGAAGCACAGTAGCAGATGTCACGTATGGCAAAGGAGTTTTCTGGAAACAGGTGCCAAGGACTCTTTACCGTGTGCTGGCATCCGATATTGAGACCGGGGTTGATTGCAGGTCGTTACCCTACAAAGATGCATCAGTCGACTGCGTAGTCCTAGATCCTCCCTATATGCATACACCAGGTGGAACGGCTCATGTAGGGCACCAGAACTATGAGCACTACTACAAGAACAACAGCGCAAGCAATGGCTCGGGTAAAAAGTACCACGAGGCCGTTCTGGATTTGTACTTCGCAGCCGGTGATGAAGCCCGGCGTGTCTTAAAAAGCGAAGGCATTACTATTGTTAAATGCGCTGATGAGGTTTGCGCGAATCAGCAGCGGCTAACGCATGCGGAACTCATTAATGAGTACGCAAAGAAAGGCTTTGTTGTAGAGGACCTTTTTATTCTTCTTAGACAAAATCGCCCAGGAGTGAGTCGAGTCATCAAACAGGTACACGCTCGTAAGAACCATTCGTATTTTCTCGTGTTCCGTAAATCCTCCGGCAAAAGCAGATGGCTCGGCCCACGGACCTCATCGATTTCCCGCTAACTCATTGAGTTCTTCGAAGAACTTCGCGAACGCCTGAATCGGCATCGGCGGGTTTCCTGTCGCAAGCTCTGCGTATCGGGCGGGAATGTCGAAGTAGTAAAACCGATGCAGAGACGCGATGAAACGCTGATAAAGAACCCATTGCTTTGGGACACAGATTTCGACGACTTCCCTCCGTTTGTGATCCAGCTTGGTTTCTGTAAGACAGACCAGGATGCCTTTGAACGCCCCAAAGCCATGGACTCCGTCCAATACCCGTTGGTGAGCGAAAACTTGAATGACTCTCTCTCTTGTTGATGTCTTCACCGGTACGTGAAACTTCGATCTCCCAGGGCCAAGGTCAAAAATGAAATCGGTCGGGAGCG
>JAHFAP010000037.1:6555-17663 GCA_023250495.1 Deltaproteobacteria bacterium
GTCGGGAGCGATCAATCACCGCGAGGTTGTTCAACGTTCCATCCACGAGGTAGCTAAGTTGACGCCGGGTATTTGGGTTAAATAGTTCTGCGTTCACGGCGCGGCTTAGTTTGCCGCTTCTTTTCATCGTGAAGGAAAAATACGTTTTCCCGTGTACCTTTGAAACCAGGGGCACGCGTTGACAACCCGCTAGAAACTGGAGAGCCTTGGAGGTCAAACCGGCGAGTAATACCGCCACGGCGGGATCTTTTGCATCGCGGCGAACCAACTCTTTGAGCCGTTCATAGCCCTCAAATAAGGCTGAAGCGATTTGGGTTGCTGGAGAACGCGCCATTGATAATCCTAACCGGGCTAACAGTCCTCGACTTTGAGTTTCCCGATGACTGAAGCGAGCCTCGTAGGTTCTGCCGAGGTTATCTGATAAAAGACCGGTATGTCAATTACGCGGTTACGACGACCGGAGGAATAAGGAGAGGAATGGGGGAGCCCCGCTGACGCGTCGCCTTGGAGTCATGAGATAGCGTGGGAAATTCGCTTAGCGATTTCCATAGCAGCGGCAATTCGGATGACCTTCACAGAATTCAAACCCTTAACGCGGAGAAATTCTCCCAAATCCTGGCCGAATAGTTCGAGGAAGGAGCCGAAACGAGCAAGGAGATCCTGCGCAATGACCTTGGGCGGGCGGCCACGGATTCCCGAGCCGATAATTGCTGCGAGCAGGTCGGTGTCGCTTGGTCCTTGCGGCAGCGGCTCAGGTTGAGGCGGCGGTCGTAAGGGAGAAAACAGGTCCTCTTCAGCTTTCGGAGCGACCTTGGGTTGTCTATTGATTTTGTAGAGTCGTCTGCCGAGCTCGATAGCTGCAAGAATACGTGCTGCCTTTCTACGACCCAAGCCGGGAATCTTGGCCAAATCATCAACCGTCGCTTGCCGGTGGATGCCGTAGAGTCCCACATACTCATCCAGGACTGCGTTTGCGATGACAAGCGCAGAGCGGCCGGCAACTCCTGAGCCAATTAAGATCGCGAGCAACTCGTCCTGTTTAAGTGAGTGGGAGCCTAGCTCAATGAGCTTTCCTCCGGGGTGGTGCCAAGTCCGAGCGCTCTCAACAGAAGCTTCAGGAGAGGGGTTGACAACCATTTGTCGAGCCACGCCTGTATCTTATCTATGCTAGAAACAAAGGGCAACAATTTTCTGACACGAAATTGGAGAAGGCCCACTCAGGGTTGGCAAAATAGTTGGCCAAGCCCTTTCAGTCGCGCGTTGACGTTCAATTTCCTGAGGCAGGCCCAGAGCGTGGCCTGATTGCTGGTGATGACCGGCTTGGCCAGCCTCCGCTCCGTTTCTTCGATCGCCTCGATCATCGTCGTGTTCGTGCAGCTCAAGAGATAGCCCTCGGCCTCGGAGCGGCGGTTCTCCCACGCGATCTCGCACCATCGCTCAGGCGTGACGGCGAGGTATTCGTCGCTGCCGCTGAGGCCGAGCCCCAGTTCGTGAATCAACTCGAAGCCAGCCTCGCGCAAATAATGGACCTCGTGCTCGTTGGTCGAGGCGACATAGGGGCTCACGAGAACGAGCTTCCGGACTCCTAGGTATTTCAGCGCCTCGGTGATCGCCTGCCCGGTAGTGATGGCTGGGCACCCGCTCGCTTGTGCGATGGCGTCTATAACAGCCTTCTCTCCTGCCAGACCCGCTTCCATGGAGCTCGCCGTGCAGTGAAAGACGATGATTCCCGGCTTGACGTCGCTCAACGCTGAAGCCGCCTCGGCGATCGCCGATTTAAGCTCCGCGAGAGGCCGGTGCCACTGCCCGGTCATGCGCAGCCGTGTGACGTGAAATCCCGCGCCGGCCGGAGCGTAGCGGTGAAATTGCGGCTCCGTGAGCCGATTGCTCGACGGGATGATGAGACCGATGCGGGGTTGAATATCTGGCATCGCGGTCAACTTCACCCTTTCGAGGCATTGACGTGCGCCAAGGAAAGCATCTTGTACTGTCGGGTGATCCCTATTGCGAGAAGCACCCAAGTGACGGCCATAGCGATATTGACGGTGGCGAAAGCACCGACACTCAGGGCGAGTTGAGCGCCGAGAAATACGAGTATGGCCGACATGACGTCCCCGAAGCGGACAAAGAATGTGTCAATGGCCGCTTTTGCTTTGTACTTGGCTTCCCGGCTTGTGGGGAGAAACAGAGTTTGGTGAACTGTGTTCTGAAGCGAATAGTCGGCGGCGTTTTCGAGAACCTTGATCGACTCGATGTAGGCTAAAACAGGCAGCAGGGCAATAAGCAAATATCCTCCGAGAGCTATAGCCGGGAGAAAGAAAAGGGCGGCGACCCCGAAGTACTTAAGGATACGCGACACGAGAAACAACTGGATGCCGGCCGCAAGCGAGCTTACCCAGAAATAAAAGTTCCCGTAGAACTCCCCAATAAAATCGTGCTCGATTTTTTTTCTTTCTCGCTCTGTCAATACGCGCGCCACGCCAGGGGCGGCTGCCTGCTGTTCCACCGCGGCGATTTTATTCTGCGCTTCTTTCGTGACTATTTTACCGAGGATGTATTCGCCGGTGGAATTGACCAGATTGAGCACGATGATTAGAAGGGCGATAAAAAAAAGATACCGTTGGCTAATGACAAGTTTAAAGCCGTCTTCTTTCCCCAGGGGCTTCTCGGCCGCTGCTTTCTTTGCGGCAGTCTGACCGAGGATTTTTTCCCGTGCGTTCACAATATTCGAGATGAGAATACAGCCTCCGAGAATAGCGCCGGCAACCAGCAGGAGCTCGAACACTCCAAGGGGCTGAAGCAACCAGCCCGCAACCCTTGGTCCCACAATGGCTCCTGTTGACCCGCCAAAAGCGACGATCCCGAACAGACGTCTCCCTTGCTCCTGGGTGTATAGGTCATTCGCAAATGACCAGAATTGCGCGACGACAAAGATATTGAAGATCCCCACCCACAGGAAGAAAACCAGCCCGATCGGTACACCCAACTGGGCCAGGATGTAAAAAGCAATCAGGTTGGAGATAAAAAAGAGAGTCACCCAGGTGATCAGCTTGATTCGGTTAACTTTGCTGGCAAGGAAGCCGTAGGCGGGCACGATCAAAAACAGCAGCAGCGCCTG
This sequence comes from Deltaproteobacteria bacterium, assembly GCA_023250495.1. GTDB lineage: Bacteria > Desulfobacterota > Binatia > UBA9968 > UBA9968 > JAHFAP01. The sequence goes on from JAHFAP010000037.1 coordinate 9,674, forward strand.
CCCCGCAGAAGCGTAGCTTTTAAGCTCGGCCCCACCTCCTGCAAGAATGAGGGGCTCTCGGACGGTCTTGATGATTAAATAGCCGGTAAGAAGAAAAAACAGATTGAGCATCAGCAGGATCGCCGTCCATGCCTCTCCTCCCCGGACCTCTCCAAACAACCCTAAAAGGCGATCCAATGCATTTCTCTTTTCCCCTTGGGTGCTGGACATAGAAGATTAGTCCTCCTTGCTGATGGGAGATCGCTATTCCGGCGCTAAATTGTAAAACCTCTGCCCGTTGCGGTAGAGTACCGCCGCCTTGTCCTCGGCGCTCAGCTCTTGGTTCTCGAGGATCTCCTTAAGCTCGCGCTTGCAGAAATCGTTGTTCACTTCGTGGGGAAAGTCGGACGAGTAGATAAACGGTCCGTTGCCCACTCTCTTGATGGCGTGCGCGAGATCAGGCTCGCTGCCCTCGCAGCCGACGAAGAGCCTGCCGGCCTTGATGTGGCGGATGATGTAGTCGCTTACCTTTTCGCCCTTCTGGAGCTTAAGAAACTCACCGCGCGGGTCGTGCTGGATGTGCGTCTCGTAGGAGCGGTCGAAGCGCTCCAGGCACATGAGCAGCCAGGCGACGCCTCCCTCCATGAAGCCGATCTTGACGTTAGGGAATTTGTCGCAGATGCCGTTGAAGATGATGCTGGCGAAGGAGACCATCAGGCCGAATGGGTGGCCGAGAGCGTGGACCGGCGCGTAAGGGTTGAGGTCGTCCATGCCCAGGTTCTCGTGCGCGCCGCCGTGGATTCCCAGGCAGCAGCCGAGCCGGTTCGCCTCGGCGTAGATAGGCCAGTACATTTTGTGGCCGAGGTGAAGCTGGATTCCAGTGGAGGGAAGCATAACGCCGCACATGCCGAGCTCTTTGACCGCTCGTTTCAGCTCCTCGACCGCGGCGTCCGGCTCCTGCAAAGGGATCAAGGCCACTCCTTTGAAGCGCGGGCTGCGCTTCAAGTAGGTCTGATGCAGCCAGTCGTTGTAGGCGCGCGCCAGATCGATGGCCCAATCGCGGCTCACGACTTTTCCGAACGCCAGGCCGCGCGTGGTGTATAGCACGGTGGCCTCGATACCTACGTCTTTCAAGAAATCCAACCAGCCCTCGGGGCCGACGCGGGCGAAGGCGCCGGGCGGAAGGTCATGGAGATTGCAAGAGTGGAGGTGGTCCAACGGTGGAAAGGGATCAAAGGGTCGCGCGTCGTATTTGTCCCGGTACCGCCGCGGCATGAGGCTCGTGATGACGTCCATGTCCTCCACGACATGTCCGTCGCCGTCGATGATCATTGCCACATTTGTTGCCATAAGAGTACCTCCTTTTTTTTACCTACTGGATGCTTGCGGTGAGAACTACGGATGTCTCGCTTGCGCTCTGGCGTTCGTCGAAACCGAGAAGCTGGCGCGTCACTTCGTGCATCTTCATCGTAGCGCCGCCCAGGAAAACAGGCTGACCGCTCGGCACGATCAACTCAGTGGCGGCCTCGGTGACATCGATCGCGCCGGTGCCTTCGGCGGAAAAATAACTGATCCTCGGCATCAATCGGACCCTGACCTGGTTTTGGGGGAGGATGTCGGCTTGTACTTTGAGCGCGGTTCCGACTTCAAGAAATGCCAGCCTGGTAGCTACATAGCCGGCGCCCGTCAGATAGTTCTGATAAAAAATCACCTCAGCATAGGGAACCCTCGTGGCCACGAGCAGGGTGGACTCGCCGCCATCTTGAACCAGGGTGAAAATTCCCGACGAGCGTTGGACAGTGGTCTGTCTCTCCTCTGCCCCGAAGCGTCCCTCGGGACGGACGCTTCCCTTTCTGGTGATGATGACTCCGCCGCTGCCTCCGATCGCTTCCTGTCCCCGGCTCCCGGACTGCTTGAACTCCACAACGACCTTGACCTGCTGGCGACTCTGCGCGTGAAGCTCTGATAGCCAGGTTGAAGGTAGCGCCAGTGTCATCAAAGTAAACTGCAATAGGACACCGCGATTTAACGCGACGATGAAGCCTGGTTTACTTGACCGCGTGAACAACGAACCAGTTACAATTGAAGGATCCCTAATCAACGGCATCTGCCGCCTAACGAGAACTTGAGAAGTAGACATATTTAACCGTCCTGACTCAGCGTTCAGCTTTTGGTTGATAGCTGGTGCCTGATGCTGATCGCTGGTAGCAGGAAACTAGCCGATATGCAGCAATGATGTCAATGTGAGGTCAGATCTCATGGGGAGATGGACATTCCTAGTTCTTGTCATCCCCTCCGCTTTGCACGAGTTAGAGTGAGCGCGCCCACAGCACCGAGCCCGAGCAGTGGGAGCCCCAGCCAGTAGCGCTGCCGTTCCCTGGCCTTGCCCCGAAGAGCCTTGAGCACCAGCCGGTCTCCTGCGGTGATCTCACCCCGGCCGGCCAAAAACCGGCGGAGCCGCTCCTGTTGGTCGGGCGGCATCTCTCGATTCCCCCACTGGACTTCTTGTTGCGCGGTGCGAAGGCGCTGGAGCTCAGCCTGCCCCCGCCGAATCGCCTCTCGGCTATCCCAGTAGGTCTGGCGCTCGTACGGGGTGAGGAAGGCGCGCTCGACCGCCGGCGCTGCTTCCTCGAGCCAGTTGAGCCAGTGATGGTCCATCTGTGGAAAGAGGAGTAGTAGGAGACCGGATAACCCTAGCAGGGCACAGGCCACTATTCCAACCCCTGCCAACGCTCTCACCCCTCGCGCCTTAACTTCGTGGACAAGCGCTCGCGTCCCGATCCCGAAGGCGACTGCGGCCAGCATGGCACCGAACGTGGTGACCACGGTGGCGCCGGTGGGAAGGTCCCAGAAGTAAGAGGCGCTGAGTCCCAGCACGCTCACCAGGAACCCGAAGCCCCAACCAAAGAGCAGCCGGCCAGTCACAGAGGCTGTCAGCAGGGCGCCGACGGCAGCGGGCACGATCAGGTAGGAGAAGACAAGGAGGACCCCTGCAATTCTGACCGAACTGGTCACGACGAAGCCGAAGGAGGTGTAGAACAAGAAGTCCCACCAGCGGACCCAAAGTCCCTGCCTCAGGGCTCCCTCGGGGTCAAAGGAAATCTCCAGCAGCGGCTTGCGGATCACCCAGTGGATGGCCCCGATCACGGCATAGAGGAGCGCGAGAGTACCGACCTCCGCCGGGGTGACGGTGAGAATGCTTCCTACCAGGAGCTGCTTGATGTGCTCGATCCCTTGCGGAGCTCGATCGACCACAAGGACGACCGCAGCTGCTGACACTGCATAGACGATCCCGATGATGGCTTCCTGGGGAATGGCGGCGCGGTGCATCCGACTCATGGAAAAGAGCACGCCCCCGCCCACTGTGAACGCCAGGGCGTACCAGTAAGCGGCGTCACTCTGAATGGGGTGACCGGCCAGAAACGCAACGGTGATCCCTAAGGCCGCAACCTGGGCCAGGGCTAGGTCAACGAAGATGACACCACGGGCCAGGACATGGAGGCCCAAGTAGACGTGGATGCCTGTGAGGACCAGGCAAGCGAGGAACGGAATCCAGAGAAACTCAATGGCCATACTCATCTTGGCATCCTCCGAATTCCCAATAAGATCCTTTAGCGGGTTGCCGCCAGGGCCTCGGTTAGCCGCTTGATATTGAGCTCGAAGAGCGACAGGTAGTCCCGTGCCTCCGGATCGCCGGCCACCGAGGGAAGGAGCGTAACAGCTCGCGCGCCGCTTCGCGCCTCCACCTGGCTCACCACCGAGGCGTTTGAGTAGGGCTCAGCGATCAACAATTTGACCCCTGCTTCGCGCATCTTTTGGGTGAGAGAGGCGAGGTAGGATGCAGATGGTGGAACCCCGGGAGTGGACTCTACTGCCGCGACGACGGCGAGGCCGAAGCGCTGGGCAAAATACGGCCAGCTCTCGTGCACCACAACCACCCGCGTACCCCGATAGGGAGCCATGGCCTGTAACCAGCGCGCGAGGCGCGTATCGAGTTGCTCAATGAAGTGCTTCCGGTTTGTCTCGAAGTGGGGACGGTCAGCGGGGGCCAGGCGCGCCAGCGCTTTAAGGATTTCCTCGGTGATGGGGCGAGCATTCTCGGGGTCAAGCCAGTAGTGGGTGTTGCCGAATCCGTGGTGAGGAACGTCCCGCTCCCCCCTGACCCGTGGAGTCTCCGCCTGAAGGAGCTGGATCGTCTTCGATGTGTCGAGGTAGTGGGCGCTCCCCAGGGAGAACCGAGGGTCCTTCACCGAGCGAAGCACGCGGGCAAGCCACGGCTCGTGATCCAGGCCGATCCTGACGAGGAGTGCGGCGTCTTTGAGCTTGGCGAGCTGACCCGGCCTCACCTCAACGAGGTGAGGATCGTGGAGGGGTGGGGCCAGACTTTCTACTTGGACACGGTTCCCCCCAACGGTCTCTACCAGAGCTTTCAGGTCCGTAGAGGTGGTGACGACGGCAAGCGGACCGCCGCCCCACCCGGGGGCAGCGGCAAAGAGGACGAGAGCAAGCGGCCGGAGCACCTGCTACTTCTTCACGAAGATCGACTTGGGGACCATGCAGTGGACCCCTTTACGGACGTCCACCACTTGGGTCACGCGGCAGTCGGCCACGATGGAGGCGAGATTGTAAGCCTCGTACCGGTCCATAGGGACCATTTTTTGTTTTGAAAGGAAATCAACCGTTTCGCGGACGGCGTTGACCATCGCCTTGTTCAGGTCCTCATCGAATCCCATCATGATCCAGTGGGTCTTGGTCTCCATGCGCGGCCAATCGAGCTTCATGTCCTTGCGGACGATCAACTGCATCACAATCTCGCGGTACGCGCAATCGAGCGCCGAGAGGCTCACCTCGCCGTTCCCCTGCCGGCAGTGGGCGTCCCCAACCCAGACGAGTCCGCCCTGGAGGAGGATCGGCATGAAGATGGTGCTTCCCTCCTGGAGCTCGTTGATGTCCATGTTGGAGCCGTTCTTCCAGGGCCGGAGCGTCGAGACCGGCGCCATCGGATCCTTGGCCCCGCCCTTGCGCGGTGAGGGATCGTTGGGGTCGATCCCGACGGCCAGCGTACCGGGGAACGGCTGGAGGTCGATTATGATCCCCGGCTTGAACTCGGTCTGCTTCTTCTCCCAGTCCAGGTAGAAGAACCTCACGAATCCTTCCGGCATCTCAGGGGCGAGGGCGCCGATCGTGGGGAACTCTTTGCCCGGCAGGTTAAAGACGAAGCCGAAGGCCTTGGGAACGATTTTTAAGATCCTGATCTCCATCACGTCTCCGGGCTCGGCGCCGTTGACATAGATCGGACCGGTCACGGAGTGAGGGCCGCCACCGGGATTGGCCTTGCGCAGGGCGACGATCTCCTCCATCGTAATCCCTGGCTGGACCTTGTCGTGGGAGTGCATCATAGTCTCGACCGCGACAGTGTCGCCGGAGCTGACGATCAGCTTAGGAGGCTCCTTGGGGTCGAGCCATCCCCACTGGGTGGTCTCGAGCGTGGCGGGGAGCACGTGGTACTTTCCTCCCGCCACCGGCAGGACCCGCTGTCGCTTGCCCTCCTCCACCTGCTGGGCTACCACGTAGGGGCCGGCGGCGAACAGCAGGCTAAGAGCTGAAAGAGCTGTAACAATGAGCGTCTTTCTACTGAAAGTAATCATGGCGTGTCTCCTTTCGTTGAAAAATTCACACTTTAAAACGGGAGCGAGAAGCTGGCACAACTAGAGATGCGGCTGCGACGGAGTGATACTATTTAAAGGAAACGACTTCCGCAAGAGGAAAGTTTTTATCGGCCCGCCGGAATCATGGAGAAATCGAGGAATTTCTGCGGATCGAGGTCGGCCGGGACCGGCCTTTCTTGGCGCAGGACATCCATATACCCGCGCGCAACTTTGGGGTTCAGTCGGCCGTCTTTAGTCAGCATCGAAATCATGGTCTCGTAAGTCCGCTCCGCTTCGCTGGTGGTCACCTTAAATTTGTCCACAATCATTTTTACCGTCTCGCCACGGTTGGAGCGCACCCACGAGGCCCCGTCCAGTATCGCGCCGATGGTCCTTTGCACGCGGTCGCGGTTGGTTTTGATTTCCGCCTGCGACGTCATCAGCCCCACGTAGGGAATATCGACCAGATCGCCAAGAAACATAAACTTCTTGAAACCTACGGAGACCGCCTTGTCATCGAAAGGTGGGGTGAGAACGGCTCCGGCTACCTGGTTGCTGGTCAGCGCGGCAAAGCTTGAGGCCGTTCCTCCGGTAGAGATGAGCGCCACCTCTTTTTCAGGGATCTCCCATTTTCTCAGAGCGGCCAGGATAAAATAGTGAGGCGAGGTGAGGATTCCGGAAATCGCCACTCTCTTTCCGATCAGGTCTTGCGGCTTGTTGATTTCCTTGGACGTCACCAATATCCATGGCGTGCCGTTGTAGAGATTGAGCACTGTGACAAGAGGGAGACCGGAGACCGCGGCGGAGAGACCGGTGGATACCGAAGGGAAAAAATTGATGTTGCCGTTGATGACCGCCTGGGGCTGAATGCCGGTGCGCATCTGGATGTATTCGGCTTCGAGCCCGGCCTTCTTGAGCAGCCCTTTTTCCTGGGAAACGTAGAAGGGCATGTAAGAGAACGCAAGAGAAGGAAAGCCGATACGGATTTTCTGTAGGCTCTCCGCCGATAAGGCTGCGCGCGGCAGGAAGAGCAAAAGTGCAACTGTAATCGTGCGAGTGAAGCTCTGGAAAATCATCTTGTAGCCCCGGCTGCCTCTTTGCCCGCCCCTTCCTGCTCCCAATGGCGCCGGGCGACGCTTAAGGCCTGTGGTTCGGGAAGATTTTTGAGCTGAAAGAAATCGGCGGCGTTTCGACCCAACAATCTTTCCTTTTGAACGAGCGTGAGATCCTTTTGTTCAACGATGTCCTTGACCGAATATGGGAAGTGGCAGTCCCAGTGACAGTAGTCGGAGGCGTAGAGAACAGTCCCTGGACCGGAGAAATCCATAACGCGGCTGAGGCCGCTCTCCTCTGACTCGCAGGTGAGAACGATCTGATCGCTCCGGATGATCTCGCTCGGCATCCGTTTGAGTTCGGGCATCTGGGGCGCCAGCTTCTCGACGTGCTCGTCCAACCGCTCCATCCAGTAAGGCAGCCAGCCGGCGCCGCCTTCCATATAGGCGACCTTGAGGCGTGGGAAGCGGTCGAAGACGCCCTCGCCGATCATATGCATCATGGCGATCATCAGCTCGAAAGGAAACGCCGTCATGTGCACGTAGACGTACTTGAAGAAGCGGCGGCTTCCCGCGCCCATCACGCCGGAGACGCCGGGGATGCCGTCATGGCCGGTCTGGGGATGGACGCTGAGCGTCATCCCGATCTCCTGGGCGACCTGGTAGATCGGGTCGAAGAAGGCATCGCCCATGTTTCTTCCGTAAACGTTCGTCGGCAACATCACCGATGTCGCTCCCGCCTTGGCGAGGCGCTGAAGCTCTTTCACGGCGAGGTCCGGGGCCTGGCAGGGGATCAGGCCGACCGCTCTCAGCCGCTTGGGATCGGCCGAGCAGTAATCGAACAGCCAGTCGTTGACCGCGCGGCAGAGGACATCCGCCAGCTCGCCGTTCATGAGACCATTCACGGTGAGAGCGATCTGCGTGCCGAAAATAACGGCCACATCGATCCCTTCAAGATCCATATCCTTAAGACGCGGCCCAGGCTCAACCATGCCCGGCCCGCCCTTGCGCGCCTTGTCCGTCATCGGGCCGGTGACGCCAGGCCCAGGCCCGTGAGTCATCGGCCAGATCCTTCCCTCGAGAAAAGTCCGCGTGTGGCCCCGTTCATCTTTCACACGACGTGGCGCCCAGGGCCGCCACTTCTCCGGCATGCGCGGGGCGAGATCTACGTCGCCTTCGTTTACGTGCCCGTCAGCGTCGATGACCAAAACATTGTCGAGGTTTGTAGCCATGGTTTTCTCTCCCGCTCTTGTCTGATTCTGCTCCTGACTTCGAGGAGAACATAGTCGTTCTTTCCAGCCGTGTCAAAGC
>JAHFAP010000203.1 GCA_023250495.1 Deltaproteobacteria bacterium
CCAACTCCGGACTGAGAAACTTGACCGGCAGATTGAGTTTCTTGATCTCGGCCTCCATTTGCTCCGGCGTGACGGCGCCCTCAGGCGGCTTAACCCGATGGTGATGCGGCAGCACGGTCTTTAAGTTTGGGTTGTCAGTGAGCATCAGGCGCACCATATGCGCCGCGTCTCTCGGGTCGCGATTGCTGGAAAGAATGATGATCGCCATGTCGGGTTTATAGAGGCTCCCATAGAGAGCCATGTCGGAGTGGATCGCGCTGCTGCCGGTGAAGTAAACAGTAAATCCATTTTCAAAAGTGATGATGAATCCCGCCGCATTACCGCCGTAGGGCGCGGTCGGCTCCACTGTGCCTGATCCGTGAATGGAGTGGACGACGCGCACCGTGATACCGTCGAAATTGAAGCGATCTCCGATGCCCGCCAGCACGAGCTGCTTCTCCGGCACTTTGGCGAAGTTTTTGAGGAAGCCTATTCCCAGCTCTCGCGGAGTGACGATTTTGGCTCCGGTCCTTGCCGCGATCTCCGGCGCCTTGCCGATCTCGTCGCGATGGCCGTCCGCGACCACGATAACGTCCGCTTTGGTGATCTCTTCGAGCTTGGTCTTGTTATCCGGGTTGTCCAGGTGAGGGTTGGTGAGCACGACTTTCCCCGTGGGCGTGGTGAAGCGGAAATGGGAATGGCTCAGCCACTCCATCTTGACCTCTCCTTTGCCTTGGGCGAAGAGCGCTCGTCCTCCGGCCAAGAGTGATACAGCGATAGAAAGTAAAGTGAGAATCAGTGTCTTTTTCATCGTTGGCCCTCCTTTGTTTGGCGGCGACAATAGCAGATGCGTTGCCTCAAGGGAATAACCCTGTCAGGGGAATTTTACATTCCCCCTGACGGGTGATAGGTGTCTGAAGCGACGCATCATGCCTGGCTCCGAGTTGCTGCTTTTGCTCCAGAGGCTTCTCTCGCTTCCGACCGCGCCGTTTCACGAGCGCTTCGTAAGCTCTTTTCTGCGCGACGAGCTGAGCAAGGCCGGTCTCGATTTCACCGTGGATGAATACGGCAACATCGTCGCCGCTTACGGAGATGAGCCAAGCTCGCTCGCCTGCGTCGCGCATATGGATCATCCGGGGTTCGAAGTCGTCCAGGTTTCGGACGGGAGCGCGGAGGCGGCCTGGTTCGGAGGCGTGGAGGCAAAATATTTTGTCGGCTCGCGCGTAGTCATCTACAATCAAACCTCAGGGGCGCCGCGTGCCCGCGGCGTGGTGCGAGAGATTACGCAGAACGCCCAAAGAAGAGTGGAGAAGATGCTGTTGCGGGTGAAGGGGAGCGTCGCTGCGGGAGACTTCGGGACATGGGACTTGGTCCCGTTCCGCCGGCAGCGAGAGCTGATCCACACCAAAGGAGCGGACGACCTGGTCGGCTGCGCTACTATTCTATCGCTGCTCAAACAACTCAAAGAGCGCGGCATCCGGACCGGAGTCCGCGCCGTCTTCACGCGCGCCGAGGAGCAGGGCTTCATCGGCACTTTGGGGATGATTCGCTCAGGCTATCTGCCGGTATCGACCAAGGTTGTCTCCGTGGAGACCAGCAAGGCGCTGCCGGGCGTCGTTTTGGGAGGCGGCCCGGTGATCCGGCTGGGCGATCGGGCCAGCATGTTCCATCATCGGATGGTTCTATTCATGGATCAGGTGGCGCGAGACGTGCAAAAGAAAGATCGCCGCTTTCGCTACCAGCGCAGGGTCATGGATGGAGGCACCTGCGAAGCGACGCCTTATCAGTTGCAGGGCTACATCGCCGGCGGCATTGCGATCCCGCTGCACAACTACCATAACCAGGGAAGGAAACGGATCGGCGCCGAGGCTGTCCATGTGAAGGATGTCGAAGGAGCCGTGCGGTTTCTCCTGGAGATGGCGCTGCGGTCTCAAAGTTTTGACGCCGCGACGGAGGGGCTGCGGGAGAGGTTGGAGAAGAACTGGGAGAAGCACGCGCCACGGCTGCGACGGGAAAGTTAAAGGGTTAAAGGGTTGAAGGGTTAAAGAATAGGCAGCTCGGGAAATCGCACGGCTGCTGCCAAGGCTTTGGGTCTCCATGAAAAATACCTCCTGAGGCTGATAGAGTTTCTCGGAATCACAGAGCGCCCCAGCTCTTCCACTGGATCGGAGTGATTTGGATGATCGGTCGCGCTTCGAGGCGCATCTTTCTGTACTGCGGGTATTTCTTCCTGAGAAGGCGCACGGCCCTCTCGTGCCTCGCTCCTCTCAGCACAACCTTCGCTCTTCCCAAGATCAACACGTAGGCCAGCCGGTTCCAGTCTTCGTCGTACCTGTCGATGACAACGGAGACGTGGGGATTAACCTGGATGTTTCTGATTCTTTTCAGCAGCAGGGGCGAGATCTTTTTCGGCTTCTCGTCGATGGGAGAGTAAATCTCCCGGCCGTCGAATGCATAACAGATGGGAATGACGTGGGGTCTGCCTTTTTTATCTGCGGTCGCCAGGTGGGCGACGCGGGCGGCTTGAATAAAGGCCGTTGTCTTATGGTTCATCGATAGGATTTAGGAATTGGGGATTAGGGGTTAGGACTCTCGCTCCCTAAATCCTAATGCCTAATTCCCAACACCTAGATTTTAAACTCGCCTGACGCGTTGGGGGCGAAGACCTCTTCAACCTTGAGCGGCCTGTCGATCAGGCTCTGCTCGCCCATGTATCGGATGAGCGTCTCAAGAGTGTGGCGATTCGGCTCGATTCCGTAAGGCCACCAGTCAGGCCCGAAAATCGACTTGAGCTGTTCCATCTCAGCGAAGAGCCAGGGGAGAGTGCAGGCCAGCGTATTGCTGATGTGCATGGCCTCGATGGCGCGCTGCTTCGCTTCACAAAAAGCCTTGTATAAACTCCGCGCGATCCAAGGGTGCTGCTCATAAACTTCCTTCCGGATCACCAGGACGTGCATGATGGGAAAGATCTTGGTTCGTTTGTAGTAATCGATTTCGACCTCTTTGTAATTTGGGAAGAGACGTTTGACCTTAAGCGACCCTTTCACAAAGGAAGAGGGGGCGCGGGCAGAGATCAAGGCATGGATCTCGCCGCTTTCCAGCATTCCGTTGAGGGTCTTATCGGGCGCGATGGCGCTCAACTTGATCTCGGGAGGAAGCTTGAGCGCAACGCGCTCTTTCCTTCCGGCCTCCTCTTGTCCCCCGACAAACCATTCCATGTCCTGCGTTTGGACCCCGTAGTCGTCTTTGAGCATGCCGCGAATCCAGACCGCTGCCGTGATGGAGTATTCGGGGGTGCCGATCTTCTTGCCCTTAAAATCCTGTGGATTCTGAATACCCGAATCCGTGTTGATGAAGATGCAGGAATGCCGGAAGAAGCGAGAGGGAAAGACCGGGATCGCAACGAAGGGCGCGTTTCCCCGGCTCACCATGGTGACGTGGTTGGAAAGTGACATCTCCGAGGCATCGAATTCCCGATGGCCGCCCATGCGCCAGAAGATCTCCTCCGCCTGCAGAGGAATATAATTCAGCCGTATGCCCTCCGGTTCGACTGTTCCGACTTGCAGTGCTTTGGTCCGATCGTAGTCGCCGCAGGCGACCGTCAATTGCAGTTTCTCCACAACACCTCCGTACTTCGTCTTAACATCCTCGGCTATTTCGCTTCCCAGCGGGAGAGCCGCTGGGCGATGGCGATCAAAATCACGCAGATGAGAGAGATGACGACTCCCAGGGCGCCCACGCGGCCGCGCATGCCGTCGAGATAGAGAAAGTAAAGCAGCGGGCCGAGAGGCTCTGAGCCCGGACTGTAGAGGAATAGGGTGGCGCTGAACTCGCGAATGAAGATCGTTGCCAGGATGATCCAGCCCGCCATGATTCCCGGACGCATCAAGGGCATAAGAATGCGGCGGAAGGTCGCAAAGAAACCCGCGCCGCAGGCTATCGACGCCTCCTCCAGCTCCTTGTGGATTTGAATGATCGTGCTGCTCACCGCGCGGAGGCCGTAAGGCAAAAAGCGCGTCACGTAGGCGATCATGATGATCCAAATCGTGGCGTAAATGGGAACCGGGAAGTTCACGTAGGCCCACAGCAGCCCGAGAGCGAGCGCGGTTCCGGGAAAGGCCCAAGGGATGAACACCAGTCCCTCCAAGAGACCCCGGCCTACAACCTTGGTTCTTATGGTGATGTAGGATGTGAGGGAGGCCAGGAACATGCAAAGAGAAGCGCCTACAAGAGCCAAGAAAAGGCTGTTGGCAAAGGCCCTGTGAACTCTCGAGGTGTCGAGAATATAGCGATAGTTGCTGAGAGTCAGATTGTGCCACGTCTCCCAGGTCGGCACGTGGTAGTAAGGGAGCAGCGAGACCAGCACCAAGACCAAGAATGGCATGACCACCATCATAATCAGGAGCAGCAGGGCGGCAGTCGAGGCGAGATACCTCCATCTTCCCAGATCGATCTGATGTGGTTGAAAGGCCTTGCCCGTGACTGTGGAGAAGCTCTCTACCTGGGATGTGAAGCGACGGTAAAAGTAGACGAAGAGCAGGGCGATTACGAGAATGCCGACGCCGTAAGCCGCGGCCAGGTTGTGGTTGGTGGGAAAGGAGCCCAGGGCCTCACGCCAGATCTTGGTGGTGAAGACCTCGATCCGGGCGGGAAGCGCGATGATCGCCGGCGTGTCAAAACTCTCGACGGCGCGGACAAAGTTGAGAGTGCCCGCGGCCAGGATAGCCGGCCTCATCAGGGGAAAGGTGATGCGCGCCGCGACGCCGAAGTCGTTTGAGCCGAGAGTCTTGGCCGACTCCTCGAGCGAGGGATCCATTCCTTTGAGGGCTGCCGCAATGATCAGAAACGCCAACGGCGTCAGGATCAAACCCTCGACAAAGATCAGCCCGGGCAGAGTGTAAATGTTAAACGGCCCCTGCTCCAACCCCAGCAGCCGCATCAAAACTGCATTAACCAGACCGTTGTTTGGGTTCAGCAACAGCACCCAGGAGATGGAGATCAGAAGCGGGGGCATGATGTTCGGGATGATGGCGGTCAGCTCGAAGAGCCGCCTGAAGGGAGCATTGGTCCTGATCGTAATCCACGCCAGCACCGCGGCGAGAATCACCGAAAGCCCCGAGGCGCCGATGCCGAAGATAAACGAAGTTAGAATAAGGCGGTAAGCCGTCGGGTCAGAGTAGGCTTGGACGTAGTTGTGCAGGGTGAAATGGCCGGGAACGCCGAGAGGCGCGTCGGTAAAGCTGCCGTAAAGGAGAAAAAAGCTTGGGTAGAGAGCTAGAAAGGCGATGATCCCGGCAACGCCGATGAAGACCAGATTGATGGGCTGACTGAAAAATGCCGCAGCGCGGCTGACGCCTAAGGAGGCAGGAAGCCCCCGCCCCATTGCGAGAGTTCTATGGTTCACCGACTCTCAGATCCCTACTGCAGAAAGATCTTTGAATATTCCTTTTTCTTCTCAGCAAAGCCTTTTTCGTCAAGATCGTACATCTCGACAAACTGGATCTTGTCAGCGTCCGGCAGCGGCGGATAGACCCCTTTGCGATTCACGAACTCGCCCATCTTCGCCATGATGTTCATGCTCTCATCGTCGAGGAAGAAGTCGATGAAAGCCTTGGCTGCGTTGCTGTGGGGGGCCTTGTTATCGAGCGCGAGGTAGTGGCCATCTCCGAGCATTTTTTGCAGCCTCACATATTCCATCGGCGCGCCTTTCTGGCCAAAGATATAGGCGTATTTCACATAGGTAATCGCGATCGGCGTCTCACCCGTGGTGACGCGCTCGGCAGCCGGAAGCAGCGACTCCACGAGGATGGGTTTCATCGCGGCCAGATCCCGAATGAATTTCTCAGCTTTCTCCTTGCCCATGAGCTTCTCCAGGCTGGCGACCCATTGAGTCGTTGTCGTATGCTGAGTGGGATCGGGCATGACGAGCTTGCCGCGATACTGAGGTTTGACAAGGTCTTCGAGTGATTTGGGGGCGTCGGCGGGCTTGATCACGCTTTTGTT
>JAHFAP010000204.1 GCA_023250495.1 Deltaproteobacteria bacterium
AATTCGTAGATCCTTTTAGAACAGCAAGAGGCACTTAAACTTTTTCCGGCTGATTCTGCTCCGGCCGGCCACTTTGACTGTTATTCTTAGGCCCGATCGCTTTCACACTGGTCGGGCCTCTTTGTCGTGTGCCAAGCATGTTCGACAGCTTGGAGATGAAAGTTCTCTATCCAACCTGATGGAGGTGAAGGGTTAGCGAAGCGCAAGGGCGTCATCGTGAGATGAGGTCTGAAGGAAGCGTGGAGCAAAAGCGCGAGCCGATGGAGAAGAACCGGATTGGAGGCGTGAGCGTCGGGCGAGCGGGCAACTGACCGCGAAGGCCATATCCATCAAGGGCGCGGAGCGTAAATCTGGCGGTTGTGCGCTGAAGGCGGTCGGACTTACCTTGGGAGATCTGCCATGTGTTACGGAATCGTGACTGAGAGTGCTGTGAGGCGCTCTGAGCGCATGGCAGAAGTCAGCAGAGGGCATAGTAGCTGCGGAAGCAGTGAAGGCCCGAACCGTGATCGGGAGCAGTAGCGCGCGAATCTCATGGGTGGCCAAGCGCCAGCCAATCAGCTTCGGCTGAGCTTGCCAGGGGCGGATAGGGTGAAGCCCGACAGGAACCTGGGAGCGGCGAAGCCTCCATCGGCGAGACGCCCTGCGAACCTTCGGCCCTGTACGGGCTTAAGTCACGGAACCGCCGTGTACGGACCCGTACGCACGGTGGTGTGGGAGGAGGGGAGTCGCGAGACTCCCCCCTATCCCGATCAGACCTTTGCAATGGAGGTTTTATGAAAGCCGACAGACTATTTCTTTTTCCTTTCCTGACCGTAACTACGCTCTTCTGTGGCTCTGGAGTGATAGCGCAAGAGAAAGCTGACAAACTCGGACAGGTCCACTTTCCGGTCTCCTGCAGCGCCGAGGCTCAGAAAGAATTCGACCGCGCAGTCACTCTTCTGCACAATTTTTGGTTTTCAGAGTCAGATAAAGCGTTTGCCACTGTTGCCGACGTCGATCCTGGCTGCGCGATGGCTTACTGGGGAATCGCGATGGGCCAGCGCCTTAACCCCATCTCTAACGTCCCAAACGTGGCGGCACTGAAAAAGGGGTGGGCCGCCGTGGGAAAGGCTAAGTCCACGGGCGCAAAGACGGAACGCGAAAGGGACTACATCGGCGCCGTTGAGGCTTTTTACAAAGACTCGGATAAGATCGATCTGCAATCTCGCTCTCTCGCTTATGAGCGAGCCATGGAACAGCTTTACCTCCGCTATCCTGAAGATCGAGAGGCAGCTATCTTCTATGCGCTAGCCCTTCTTCCCAACGAAGCAACGCTTTCGCCAGATAAGAGTTACGCCAAACAGTCAAAGGCCGGCGCGATCCTGGAAAAGATTTTTGCCGTGCAGCCAAATCACCCTGGCGCGGCGCATTATATCATCCACGCTTACGACTATCCGGCACTGGCCAATCGCGCGCTACCTGCCGCACGGCGTTATGGTGGGATCGCTTCCTCATCGGATCATGCACTCCACATGCCATCGCACATCTTCACCCGGTTAGGTTTGTGGCCGGAGTCGATTCAGTCGAATCTTGCCGCCGCAGCCGCCGCGAAGGAGCAGGCTCTCAAGACTAATCCTGGCACTCCTGCGCCCACCCCGCTTCACATGCTGTCTTTCCTGATGGAGGCCTATTTGCAAGGCGCCCAGGACCGGGAGGCGAAGGGCATTCTCGACGAGCTCAATGCGATCCAAAAGGTCGCTGATACCCTGGGGGCCGCCGTAGTCGTTGCAGGGATTCCGGCCCGGTACATGATGGAGAAGAAGGCCTGGGCCGAGGCCGCCTCACTTCAGCCACGGCCGAGCCGCTACCACTACGCCGAGGCAATTACCTATTTTGCTCGCGCCATTGGGTCAGCACGAAGCGGCGACATCGCCAGTGCCGGGAAGAACGTGGAAAAGCTCCAGTCGCTCCGCGACGCCGCGGCCCAATCCAAGCAAGACTACTGGGCACAACAGATCGAGATCCAGCGCCTAGCTGCGGCCGGATGGCTTGCGCGTCAGGAAGGAAAACCCGGTGAAGCCCTCAAGCTCATGCGCGCCGCGGCCGATCTCGAGGACGCGACTCAAGAACACCAAACCGCACGGGATGCAATTATTCCTGCGCGCCAACTCTTAGGAGAGCTGCTCATCGAACTCGGCAAGCCAGGGGAAGCATTGAAGGAGTTTGAAGCCTCAATCAACAAGGAACCCAACCGTTTCCACGGCTTTTACGGCGCCGCAAAGGCGGCCGAGCTTTCAGGTGATCGGGAGAAGGCGCGAGCTTACTATGCAAAGCTCGTGGCGGTCTGTGAGAAAGCCGACACTGAGAGAGCCGAGCTCAAGCAGGCAAAAGCGTTTCTGGCAAAGAAGTAGCTCACATTCTTTCTTGCGGCCAGTGATCTGATCCCGGCGGCCATTGAGCTAATTTTGCGGCGGGGTGACCAGGTCGATTAGGACAACCCCGTGGGGAGAGGCCCCGGTCCTTATTTGGCGGGTGATTTTCCCTGTGGAGAGGTCAACGACGTAAACCTGCGATCCGTATCGCCCCGTAACCCATAACTCTCGTCCGTCCGGCGTTACCTCCATCATGTCCGGGCCATTAGGAATGGAGAAAGTTTGAGTCACTTTTCTGCTTGCTGCATCAATTACCGATACAGTCGAGGCATCTCTGTTCGAGACAAAGAGCCTCTTCCCGTCAACGCTCATTGCCATTCCGTGGGCGCCGGCCCCGGTGGGAATCTGCTCCAGCTCCTTGAAGCTCTCCGTGTCGTACGCCGTCACACGCCCCTCGCCATAAATCGCCACGAAAAGCGTTTTCCCGCCCGGGGTCAGAGCCATGTCCACCGGTCTGCGCCCGGTCTCGACCTGCCGCACAAGTTTTCGCTCCTGGAGATCAATCACCGAAAGCTGGTGCGAGTATTCGTTGCTGACGTACATGAAGTGGCCGTCCGGGCTGAAGGCGAAATGGTTCGGATCCTTTCCGGTCGGGATCTCGGCCAGGCGGGTCCATCCCTTGGCCGCGCCCAGTTGAGTCCAGTCATCCACCGCGTACACTCCGACCCGGCCCAGACGGGTGGCGGTCGTCACCAGAAGCTTCCGGTCCGGCGTGTAGAAAAGATTATATGGGTCGAGAAGCGGGAGGGTCTTCACGATGGTCTCAGTCTCTAGATCGATGGCAGAGACCGTGTTGGAGTGGGTGTTGCCGAGATAGAGATATCGGCCATCCAGCGACACAATCATGTGGTGGGGATAGTCCCCCACGGCGAGGGTCTTCAACACCTGGTACGTATCCCGGTCGATGATCGAGACGCTGTCTCCGTCGCTGTTGCTGACAAAGGCGCGCCGCCGCACTTCGCCTCCGCTAACCGGAGCGGCATTTCCGGGGCTTCCGTAAATCCGGCAGTAACCACCCAGTATTGCTTGATAGTTTTGCTTCGGTCCGGTCCTCACCACCAGCGGGCAAGCAACCGTTGTGGGCGGGGGGATAACCAACAGCCCGGCTAAAAGCCCCGCGCTGAGCAGGATCCATCTCCGCACCCGCACTGAAGTAGGCCCAATAATTGCATTCATTGTCTATGCCTCTGAGGGACGTAAGCTGTTAACCGTTAGACGTATTTAATGACACAATCATACAAAAATTTCCACCGGTTTACACATTACTGTCCACTATTGTATCATGGGGGCTATCGCAGGGGGTATTTATGGACATAACCCAACTGTTGGCCTTTGGTGTGGAGCAGGGGGCATCGGACTGCCACTTAAGCTCGGGCGAGCCGCCCATGCTGCGCGTCCATGGGGATCTTAAGAAGCTGGACCATCCGATCCTGTCCAGAGAAGAGGTCCACACGATGGTCTACGACATTATGGACGACGCCAACCGCAAGCACTTTGAAGAGTTTCATGAAGTCGACTTTTCTTTTGAGCTGGGCGATGTCGCCCGCTTCCGCGTAAACGTGTTTATGAAGTTGAACGGAGAGGCCGCGGTCTTCCGCACGATTCCGACCAAGATTCTGACGCTCGAACAGCTCGGCATGCCGGCGGTGATGAAGGAGATGTGCGGCAAGGAAAAAGGGCTGATCCTGGTTACCGGCCCCACGGGCTCCGGCAAATCCACCACCCTGGCGGCCATGATCGATTTCATCAACAACGACTTTGAAGGTCACATCCTTACCATCGAGGACCCGATCGAATTCGTGCACCAATCGAAGAAATGTTTGATTAATCAAAGGGAGCTTGGACCACACACCCTCTCTTTCGCCAATGCCTTGAGGGCCGCCCTGCGCGAGGACCCCGATGTGATCCTGGTCGGCGAGATGCGCGACCTGGAGACCATCCAGCTCGCTCTCACCGCCGCCGAGACCGGCCATCTAGTCTTCGCCACGATCCATACCTCCAGCGCGCCGGACACCGTCAACCGGATCATCGACGTTTTCCCTCCGGCGCAGCAGGCGCAGATCCAGACCCAGTTCGCCGAATCCATCGAAGCCGTGATCACCCAAACGCTGCTGAAAAAGAAGAACGGCGGGAGGGTTGCGGCGGTTGAGATCATGACCGGAACCACCGCCGTCCGCAACCTCATCCGCGAGGGAAAGATACATCAGCTCCCAGGAACCATGCAGGTAAGCCAGAAAGACGGGATGCAGACGATGGACATGGCCCTGACGGACTTGGCCTCGCGGGGCATCGTAACCAAAGAAGAAGCGCAGTCCAGAAGCATGACCCCGAACCTTTTTGGCGGCGGCGCCTACGGAGTGGGAAGAGCCGGCGGCCGCGCTCGCACCCACTGAGTTTTGCTGGAGGGAAGATTATGGATATTCGCGATTTTCTCAAGGTCATGGTGGAGAGAGATGCCTCTGATATCTACCTGACCGTGGACAGTCCGCCGATGTACCGAACCGAAGGGGTGACTCAACCGATCGGCGACGGCGCCTTCACCAATGAGCAACTGGAGGCGCTGGCCCATGCGATCATGAAGGAGAGGCAGAGGAAAGAGTTTGAAGAGACCAAGGAGATGAACCTGGCGCTGGCCTACAAGGATCTGGGCCGCTTTCGCGTCAACATTTTCCGTCAGAGGGGCAATGTTGGGCTGGTGATCCGGCAGATCAAGTTACAGATCAAGCGCGTGGATGAGCTGGGGCTTCCGCCGATTCTCAAAGAGATCGCGATGAGCAAGAGGGGATTGGTTCTGGTCGTCGGGGCAACCGGCTGTGGGAAATCGACCACGCTGGCCGCGATGATCGACCACCGCAACTCCAACGCCCCCGGCCACATCATCTCGGTCGAGGACCCGATCGAGTTCGTTCACGAGCACAGAAAATCGCTCGTGACCCAGAGGGAGATCGGATTCGATACCGATTCTTACTCGCAGGCGCTGAAGAACGCCATGCGCCAGGCCCCGGACGTGATCCTGATCGGCGAGATTCGGGACTCCGATACGATGGAGGCGGCGATCACCTTCGCGGACACGGGCCATCTCTGTCTCGGAACTCTGCATTCGACCAGCGCGAACCAGTCTTTTGAGCGCATCTTGAACTTTTTCCCTGAAGAGCGCCATCCGCAGATTCTGATGCAGCTCTCGCTGAACCTGCGCGCCATCGTCTCGCAGCGCCTGGTCCCGTCTGTTGACGGCCGGCGCGTGCCCGCGGTCGAGATCCTGATGGATACCCCCAGGATCAAGGAGCTCATCAAGCGGGGCGAGATCGACATCATCAAAGATGCAATGGAGCAGGGGATTCATGAGGGCTGCCAGACCTTCGATCAGGCGCTGTTCGTCCTTTACAAGGAAGGAAAGATCAGCCTCGAACAGGCGTTGATCAATGCCGACAGCGCCAACAACCTGCGCATCAAGATCAAGCTCGAGGGGTTGAAGGGAGACGACGCGCTCGACAAGCTGTTGGATAGGGAAGCCAAGCCGTCCAGAGAGAAGCCCGCCGGCATGCAGATTCAGGGCGTAAAGCCGGG
>JAHFAP010000205.1 GCA_023250495.1 Deltaproteobacteria bacterium
CGATGCAGAAATCCTGGACCTCGAAGACCATCGGGTTGTAGGCGGTCTTGCTCAGCACCGCGCCCATCTCGTTGGAGCAGGCGATGAACGCGCCGCGGACAATCTCCAATGTCGCCGGATTGATTTTTGCCATTTGAGTCAGTTCTCTTTCCTTTTGCCTTTTACCTTTTTACTTTTAACTTTCTTCATTCGCGATTTGAATCACCATTTCGCCGGTGGGAACGACCTGGAGACGATCTTGCGGCAGCAGGACTGTTGTTGAGGCCGTTTCTTCAATGATCGCGGCTCCCTCAAGCTTCGTCCCCGGAGCCAATGCATCGCGGCGGTAGACCGGCGTATCCATGAAGCCTTGTTCACCCATGTAGACTTGGCGTCGAGTATAAGCCGACGCAGAGCGCCCGGTGTCATGCATAGATGCATGGACCGGCGAAGGAGATGGGCCTTTTTCAACAGCTCTATGAACCGTCACCCTGACGGCGACAAGCTCCAGCGCCTCTTCCGGAGCCGAATGGCCGTAGAGCAAACGGTGCAGATCGTGAAAGCGCGCGGCAACCGGCTCTCGATCCGCAGCGTCGAAGCTCGCGCCGGAGAGCGGAACGGTCACCGTGTACTCTTGTCCGCGGTAGCGCAGGTCGAGGCGGCAGTCGATTTTGGGCGCAGGGCCGCTTGCGCTTCGTTCGCGTCCGAGAGTATCGAGTCCGCTTTTCACCAGCGCGGCCAGTGTGGAACGGACCTCTTCGGGATTGACGGTTGCGAAGTCGCGGACCATTGTCTGGACATAATCATGCCGGAGGTCGCAGGTGAGCATGCCCCAGGCGGAAAATTGGCCGGGCAGCCGCGGGATGATGACGACGGGGATTTTCAGCTCGCGCGCAAGCGTGCAGCCATGAAGCGGTCCCGCGCCGCCGAAAGCGACCAGGGCGAAGTCGCGCGGGTCCTGGCCTCTTTGCACGGAGACCGCTCTCAGGGCGAGCGCCATGTGGGCGTTGGCTATTCTCAGAATCGCCACGGCGGCTTCATTGACATCGATCTCCAACGGCCCGGCGACATGCTTCTGCACGGCGGCTACTGCGGCCTCAGAATTGAGCGCCATCTCGCCGCCAAGAAAAGATTCCGCGCCTAGGCGGCCTAATATAAGGTTCGCGTCGGTGACTGTCGGCTGCGTTCCGCCCAGACCGTAACATGCCGGTCCTGGCATCGCGCCGGCGCTGACGGGCCCGACCT
This sequence comes from Deltaproteobacteria bacterium, assembly GCA_023250495.1. GTDB lineage: Bacteria > Desulfobacterota > Binatia > UBA9968 > UBA9968 > JAHFAP01. Next base: position 1,225 of record JAHFAP010000205.1, read on the forward strand.
TCAAGCCTCCCGCGCCGTCTAGCCAGGCGATGCTGCCGCCGCCCGAGCCGACCTCGACGATGTCCACAACCGGCAGCATCACCGGATGGCCGCTGTTATAGCCGCCGATGTAGTAGTGGCTGGCGATCTCTACGTTGCCGTCTCGCGTCAGACTTGTCTTCGCCGTGGTTCCCCCCATGTCGAAAGCGATCGCCTGCGGATGGCCGAGCGAGTCGGCCACTCTGGCCGCGCCGATGACTCCAGCGACCGGGCCTGACTCCATCATCCTGACCGGCATCTGGATCGCCGTGTCCAACGACATCACCCCTCCGCCAGACTGCATGACCAGCACCTCTCCGCGGAAGCCCTTTCGGCGCAAACGCTCTCGAAGCGAGCCGAGGTAGCGGGCGACGACCGGTCCGACGTAGGCGTTGACCGCGGTCGTCGAGGTCCGCTCATACTCCCGGTACTCGCGCAGGATGCGATGGGAGAGCGTGACGTAAGCCGCCGGATGGACCGAGGCGATGATCTCGCCGAGCGCCTCTTCGTGCGCTGGGTTGGCGTAGCTGTGAAGGAAGCAGACGGCGATCGATTCAACTCCCGCCTTCTTCAATTCCACCACAACCGCCGCTGCCTCTTCCCGCTTCAGCGGCGTGTGAATCTCCCCGCGCGCCGTCATCCGCTCCGTCACCTCGGCGCGCAGGCTGCGCGGCGCCAGTGGAACCGGCCGCTCAAAAAAAAGATTGTAGGCGTCGGGCCGGTTGCTGCGGCCGATCTCGTAGACGTCGCGAAAGCCGCGAGTCGTAATCAAGGCCGTCTTCACGCCTTTGCGCTCGACCACGGTATTGATGGCGATTGTAGAACCGTGAAGGAAGAGCGCCGTTTGTCGCAGATCGACCGCCGCCTTGGCCACGGCGCTCATCACGCCTTCGGCGTGATCGTTTGGAGTGGTCAGGACTTTCGAGACGGCGACGCGGCCGTCGCCGTCCTCAGCCACCAGATCGGTGAAGGTGCCGCCAATGTCTATGCCAACGAGTCGCACGGTCAGAGTTTCCTCACGGATCGCGTGTGATAGATCACGGGAGCGTCACTTGTAAAGCTGATCGATCCAGCCCGCGCGGACCAGTTTCTCCAGCGGCCCGTGATCTCTGAACTGGTCGCGATTATCCAGGAACTCCTTCGGCACGGGGCGCCTGCGCGCGAGCTCCTTTAAGACGAGGTCCAACCCCTTGTCCGGCACCCAGGGCACGGGCTTGAATAGACGCGCGTAGACCTCCACGTTCTTTTTTACCGCCAGCGCATCCGTCTCCCGCTGCCACTTGGTGAAGACCCGCTCGGTGAAGGCGCTATCTTTCTTGATGACGCGGATCGCTTCCAGATAAGCCTTGAGAAACCGCTCGACCACGCTCGGATTGTTTTTGACAAAGGCCCGGTTGCTCGCCACGCAAGAGGGAGGATAAGGAAACTCGGCTCCCGACAAATCGACCAGAATGGGCCAACCCATCTGCATCAGCGGAAAGGCATTGTGGAAGGTGAGCGCGGAAGCCATCACCCTGCTACCCAGCATCGCCGAGGCGATCTCCGCGCCGGCTCCCAGCTGCAAAATCGTCATGTCCTTTTCCGGGTCGAGGCCCAGGTGTCTCAATGCAGTGCGCAGGTAAAAGTGAGTCGTCGAGCCCAGGCGCGTCACGGCCGCAGCTTTTCCTTTGAGGTCGGCCGAGCTCCTGATCTCGGGCCGCGCGACCAGGTAGACCGTGTCGGTGTCCGCCGGGCAGGCGAGGAGAACCACGTCGCCCCCTTCGATGCGCGCCGAGATCACCGACTCCGGTCCGGCGCCGGAAAACTGGACGCTGCCGCTCATGATCGTCATGGTGATCAGCGCGCCGCCCCGGATGTGGATGACTTCCACGTCAAATCCATATTTTCGAAACAGGCCTGCTTCGTTGGCGACCACAACCGGCAGATGGGCTACGGAGCCGGTCACGCCGTAGCAGATCCGCGTCGGCTCCTGACCTATAGCCGGACCGGCAGACATCACGCACGCCAGTGGCGCGATGAGAATCCAGGTCGTTCCAAACCATCTCAGTTTCATTGGCGCTATCCGAAGTGTCTCCTTTCGACGCTGGCGGAGTCGTACGGCACATAGCGATTTTCTCCCGGATTCCTCAACTGAGGCGCTTCTCCCTCGTCAAAGAGGGCGACCGCGCCTTCGCCCGTTTTTCCGCCGACCAACCCCGGCGCGTGGGCTTCCGCCACAACCGTCTCTTTATCAGAGCGGTTCCAGGCCCAGTGGGTTTTATTGGCGGGAATTCTCTGGAAGTCTCCTTGCTTGCAATGGAAGCCTTTCTCTTCGACGAAGAACCAGATCTCGCCTTCCAAGACGTAATTGATCTGCTCCGACTCGTGGACATGGGGCCTGGTATGATAGCCGGGCGCCCGAGTGGCGATCATCAAGCTGCATTCATTTCCGTAGCCCTTTCTAGAAATCATCGAGCCTTCGCCTTGGCTCCCGGTTCGAATACCCTTCCGCTCCGGCACGCTTTCGCTCTTTACATGAAGAGGCATCTTCCATCTCCTTTCATTTTTGCCTTGTTAAAAAAGCCAAACTAGCATCGCCGCGCCGAGAGTGTCAACGAACGGGCGGCCCTATAGGTGAAATTGTGCCTCAGAGAATAGAAGGGGACAGATCAGCAGGCGGAACCGGCGCGGCGGGTCGGCATGCAGTAACCCTGCATCGCGCGCCTGATAACCGTGACCAGCCACGAGCACGATGGCCCGCGCGCTCGGAGCAGAAAGCGGAATCAAGCCTTCCGCCCAAAGAGTCAACAGCAGACTTGAGCCCTTTGCTTGTTGCACGAAAATTCTTGGCTTTGCGCCTTGACCTTAATAGGTCGGTCGGACTATGAGTGGATAAGAAAGGAGAGGGATCATGCCTAAAATTCGTCACCTGGCGATCAGAACGGAAGATACTCACAGGCTCGCTACCTTCTATAAGGAAGTGTTCGAGATGAAGGAGCTTCACCGGAATAGGCGGGAAGGGGGCGCCATCTTTTTGACCGACGGATACTTCAATCTCGCGATCTTACCCAACGACGAACAGAATTCTCCGAACGGACTGTACCACTTTGGCTTCGAGGTGGAAGACGGTAAAAAGATCGTCGAGCGGATAGAGAAGCTCAATATCTCCAGACTTCCCAAGCGCCGCCCCGATCAACGGCCCTATGCCGAGACCCGCGCCTCGGACCCAGACGGCAATTTTTTCGATATATCCGAAAACGGCTTCATGGATTTGAGGCCCAACAGGGCGAAAGAGGAAGGCGAAGGCTGATTGGCATCTTTCGCCAGCCTTTTTTGCATGAGTGCAGCCCCGGTCGTGATGGCCGAAGGGGGGGATCTTGAATAGCTCTATCCACTGACCGATATCTTCCATTCTGAACCCTTGATTCCTTTTCCTCTCGCCTCACGCCTAACTGTTATAAACTGTTACGTCGTAGACACGTTGTTGAAAAACCTGTCTTTGGACCGGTCATTGCGCTATAATAAACGCGTCATGAAAACGGCCTCCCCACGTCCAAATCTCATCGCCCGCGTTATCCGGAATGGAGATCCTCTAACCCAAGAATCGCATTGGGATAGGGCCACGCCGGAGCAGCGAATCGAGGCGGTGTGGGATCTGACGCTTCTCTGCCTTGCTTGGCAATCAAAGCAAGCCGATGAACCGCGACTTCAGAGATCTATTAGCCGAATTCAACGTCCACAACGTTGAGTTTCTCGTGGTCGGCGCCCACGCCCTGGCTGCGCACGGGCATGTCCGCGCCACGGAGGACCTCGATGTCTGGGTGCGCCCGGACCCGGAGAACGCAAAAAGAGTCCTCGCGGCCTTGCGGACATTTGGCGCGCCGTTGCACGACCTCACCGAAAAAGACCTTACTACCCCGGGCGTCGTCTTTCAGATCGGTGTGGCCCCCCTGCGTATTGACGTGCTCACCGCCATTGATGGAGTGGATTTCGCCGAGGCTTGGCCCAGCCGGCTGATCACCAAGTTTGCCGATCAACCCATCGCCGTGTTGTCCAGAGAACACTTGATCACGAACAAGCGGGCTGCGGGACGAACTCAGGACTTAGCCGACGTTGAAAGGTTAGTAGGCAAAGGGAAAAAACAATCTTGACCATTCAGCCTCATGACCGCGCGCGTCGGGCCTTTAGCAGGATGAAGGGTAATTTAGTCCTCTCTTTTTTCCTTCTCGTCCCCGCCCTGGCCTTGGGCGCGGCCGCGCCTGTCCGAGTCAAGATCGGCACCGCGTCGATCACCGCCAGCGCGCTCAGCCTCTGGATCGCGCAGGAACAGGGAATCTTCAACAAGCACGGCATTGAAGCGCAAACCATTCTGATTCGCGGCGGGCCGACGCTGGTCGCGAGTTTGGTAGCGGGCGATACTCATGTCGCCTTTACCACGGGTGTATCCTTTCTGGGCGCCGCCGCGCAGGGCGCCGATGTCAAAATGCTCACCTCCATATCCAGCCGCGTCAGTTGGAAGTTGATGGCCGCTCCGCAGATAAAAAAAGCGCAAGATTTGCGCGGCAAACGAATCGGCGTTCAGAGCATCATCGGCTCTACGTGGATGAATTCGATGCTTGCGCTGGAGCAACTGGGTTTGGAACCGAAACGGGACAATATAACCATTCTGCCGACGGGCGATCCTGTCACCATGGCTCATGCGTTGGAGGCAGGCAGGATCGACGCGGCGGTTCTGGATCCGGTGCTGAGCC
>JAHFAP010000206.1 GCA_023250495.1 Deltaproteobacteria bacterium
GCCGAAGCGGTTGTTGAGCAGCTCAAGATGATTGGCGCCGGTGTCCCCGCTTATAAAAATCGCCCCTGGACTGGCCACGCCGATGCCAAAGAACTTCTCGTCGGTGTCGATGCGCACGAAGATCAGCTCGTGCGTGTCGCTGCCGCCCAGGGAGGTCTTCCACCCGGTCATGACATTTTGAACTTTATGAGAGACTGCCCGGACCCTGGTGATTTTCATCTTCCTTCCCCCACTGCTGTGCGTGAATGAACGATGGAACCGGCGCTCCCAAACTTTTACCGCCCTCTTCTCTCATTTTGCAACCTCAAGCCCTTTTCCCCCGCTGAGGGCCGCGGCGTGAAACATCTTCAGGGCTAAGCCCCCCAGACCACGGGTAGGCCTTCTGGCTGTGCGTCATTTTCCCGCTTACCATCAGCTCAGCGAAACGAATCCCCACCGCCTTAGTGTTGATGACGGGCACGCCGATGGCGGGCTCCAGCTCCTCTGGCGTCACAACGTAGGGGTAGATTTTCCCTCCTAATGGGATGATGGCCTGCGCGCCTTGCTGGACGAGTTCACGGCCGGCGGCGACTGTGCGCTCGATGATGATGTCTCGGTATCCGGACAGGTCGCCCGCGTCGTAGAGATTGACGGTTTTGATCCCGCAAATGAAAGCCGTCATGCCGTAGGTTTGCACTAATCTCGTCGTGTGAGGGATATGCGTTTCGAGCGGAACAATGAGGCCGAGACGGTCACACAGACAGACGGTGAAGTGAAGCGAGGCGCGCAGCAAACCGACGACTGGAATCCGCACGGCGAGCCTGCTGGCCTCCACTCCCGGATCAAACGTGTTGCTTTGGATGACCGCGTCGAAACCCAGCCGTTCAGCCTCGATGGCTTTCTTAACCAAGGCTGGAGTCTCTAAAATGTGATGCAAACCCGATAATGCTTTCCGTTCTTCGAGAAGACTCAGGACTTCGCCTCCGCCGAGATCTTCGGGATAAGCGAGCTCAAAGGTTGTACCGGGCGAAGCGTAGCTCTTGAGTAGAGCGGCGATGTGAGCTTCGAGTTCCGGCGGGTGGCGCCGGAACGAGTGGTTCAAAAACATGATGCGCATGGTGTACTCCTTTGTCAGGCGAGGCTTACTCCGCGGGCTAGCAACGTGCTTCGAACGTAAACGCAGTAAAAGGTGCTTTGTATTAGCTCCCAAAGATCGATCTGAGTTGTTTGGCGTATTCGTCCATCTTTTCCGCAAGGGCCGGACTGACCGGCACCATTTTTATCTCTTTGATTGCGGCGGGTTGCTCCGACGCAAGATCGCTTCGGGCGATTAGTCTTCCAAAGCTCTGAAACAGTTTCTGTCCTTCACGGGACAACACAAAATCCATGTATAACTTCGCGGCATTCGGGTGCGAAGCCCGCGCGGAGAGACCGATTCCGACCATAACGGCCGGAGCGGCGCCTAAGGCCGTCCAATCGATGGGCGCGCCTTTTTCCTTCAAACGGTCTACAGACGAGGCCGGGATATTGATGTCGAGAGCCCCTTCTCCCGCGGCGACCAGCTGGGCTAAGAGTTCATGTCCCTCACGGAGAGTCGGTTGTTGCTTGGCGAGCTCGCGCATGTATTTGAGCCCCGGCTCCTGTCCCATGATTTGCAGCATGCCGGCAAACCAGTCCGCCTTCGTCCCCTCCATCATCATCTTTCCCTTCCACATGGGATCGAGCAGATCCTCATAGGTTTTTGGAACCATGCGCGGCGGGACCAGCTTAGTATTATAGGCGACAACATACGGGTTGTAGTAAACCGTCGTCCAGTATCCTTCCTCCTTGAAATCTCTGGAATAAAGGGGATTCGCCTGCGGGATGTAGCGCGCCAGCACGCCGCTGCGGTTAAAAATGTGCATGCTGAATTCGACCGTCTGAATCACATCGGCGAACATCTTCCTTGCCCTAGCTTCAGTAAGAACTTTGGTCAGCAGCTTTTCGCTGCCGGTCCGATTGAGCTTGAGCTTAATGAACGGGTAGCGCTCTGCAAATTTGGCGGTCAATATATTAGCTTCGCCCAGATTCATGGAGGCATAGATAACCACTTCGCCTTCGCGCTTGGCCCCCCCAAGGCGGTCCTCTTGAGCGCTGGCAGCATGAGCCGCAGGAATCCAGAGTGGGGCGAGCCATATAAACAGAATCAGCAACACACTCCGCTCCAAGCTTTAGAGCGTGCTCAAGAGCCTTCCGTATCCCCGGATCGGCTCGTGAATGCCGAGAACCCGCAACGAATTCCAGGTGGCGGCCAAACAGCTGCTGACGACCGGCGCGCCGATATCTCTCTCCAAACATTCCACATATTCGACGGTCGGCCAGGCGCTTGACGGGAAGTATAGGGCCTGAGCCCGGTTGGCCTCGCGGAATACCCTTTTCCCGTAGCGATACACAAAACTGAAATCGAGATTGGGCTTTTCGATCGAGGATAATCCAGTCTCGATTGTGGATAGCCCTGCGACTTCAAATCCCTGTTGTCTCATAAAATCCGCCAGCTTCTCTCCCAGCTCCGGCTTTCCATAGGCGGTGGCAATGGCGATCCGCTTCACTTCAAGCTGGCGAAAGCCGTCTACAGCAGATGAGAGTGTCGTGATGGCGGGCAGTCCTGATAGTTGACTTAGGAGGGTCAAAATCTTCTCGTTCCCATCCGGCCCGGCTGACAACAGGACCGGTATCCCGGCCCCCAGAATGAGGTCCGCTCCCGCGCGTTTGAGTTCTTTGACCGCCTCCTCCATGAGCGCCACGGAGGCATCCAGGTCCGCGGAGTTTCGGACATCCTTGACTGACAAGTTCCTGGTTAGAAGCATCACTCCCGGTGGCACTACCTTATAAAACTCATACACGAATGTGCTGGCAATGACCGTCGGGTTCAGCTTCCCCACTTTGGCCCTCCACCCGTATGCAGCAGGCATAAGCAATCTCCTCTCCTGATCTACTCGATAGATCCGACTCGCTCCCTGACCCTTAAGGCAACCCAACCGACCAGCGCAAGAAAAAGAACCATGAGGACGCCGAGAGCCGAGACACTACCGTAAAGACCCGACTCCCACAGGTCGAACACCAGAATCGAAAGAACAATGCTCTGTTGGCTATATAGAAGGATGGAAACGGAAAGCTCCCTCAAGGAGACCACCGCGATATAGACCCATCCCGCGATAAAACCCGGCATAAGCAGAGGGAAAATGATCTTTGCGAGCGTTTGCAGCCACGTCGCCCCGCTCACAACCGAGGCCTCCTCAAGTTCTTTGCCGATCTGGATCATCGAGGCCGAAGCGGCGCGAATCCCGTAGGGGAGGTATTTAGTCACATAGGCGACGAGCAGAATCCAAATCGTGCCGTAGATCGGAATCGGGACGGTGAGGTAGAGGCTGAGAAGGCTGACGCCAAGAACGATCCCGGGAATGGCAATGGGCAAAAAGGCGATACCGTCAAGCAAAGCCCGGCCTCGGAGCTGTGACTTAACAGCGACCCACGCGATCCACGAGGTCAACAACATGACAGCCGTTGCGCTCGCAAAGGAGAGAAGAAAACTGTTGATCAATGCCTTCTGGGCAAAAGGGAGTTGGAAAAGCTCCTGGTAACTCTTGAGCGACAGCTTGGGGACCATCTCAAGAGAGGGAACTGCCATATAAGGAGTCAACGACGACCAGACCAGATTGCTCAGCGGAAGGATGATCGTGACCCCGATAAGAAACCAGCATGAAAAGCCTGTCACATACTTCCAGCCCCTGAGGTCGATACGTCCGGGGAGATAGCCCTTTCCACTAATCGTGGCAAATTTCTCTGCTCTCTTGGTCAGCCGGTAGTAAAAAAAGAGCCCAATCATGCTCATGAAAAGCAGAATCATGGAGTATGCCCCGGCGACGCCGTAAAGAGGCCTCAGCCTCTGAAGGGCGCTGTATATCTTGGTGGTGAAGACGAATATCCCCGCCCGCACTCCTACAAGGGCCGGCACTTCAAAGGACTCAACGGCGCGAATGAATGTGATGAGTATGACCGAGAGTATGGCGGGCGCGACTAGCCTCAGAGTAATCCTGCGGAGCGTGGTCAAATTGCCCGCGCCGCATGTCAGTGAAGCCTCCTCCATGGCCGCATCCAGAGATCTGAAGGCCGCGGACATAAGAAGGAAGACCAAAGGGTAGAGATTCATGGATTCAGCCCAGATCATCCCCCAGAGGGAGTAAAGGTTGAGCGAAAAGTTGGGCAGCCCTATCCATTCCCTGGCTGCCAAATTGATGAGGCCGATTTGGGGAGAAAGGAGGAGTATCCAGGCAACTGTATCCAAGATGCCTGGAATGATGAACCGCACAACCACCAACGTAGCGATGAGACCACGAAGCGGCGTGTTTGTCCTTTCACAAACCCAGGCAAAAAAGGTTCCCAGCAGGAAGCACACTATTGAGCTGCCCAAAGCGAATTTGAGCGTGTTCCACAAGAGGGGGTAAAACTCAGGGTCAAGATAGGCCCGGGCATAATTGCCAAAGGTGAGATTACCCAACGTCCCAGGAGGGGCGTCACTGAAACTGCCATAGAGCAGTACAAGGAAAGGCGTCAAGGCGAGGTAGCCAACCAAAAGAACGCCCCCGATCAGCGCAAAGACCAAACTAGCTCTCCTTCCTTTGACTTGTTCGCGTGCCGAAGCAGCTCAGCGCAAACCAAAGGTCCTTCTGAATTCCGCTTCGAGATCGTCTCCCTTCCCAACCATAGCGCTGATGTCGATATAGAATATATTGATCCTCCGGGTTAGATCCAGCGGGTCCGGCTCCACGCCTGTGCGGGCAGGAATCCGCGGTATCTCCTTGAGCACTCTCTGTCCCTCCTCCGAAAGAAGAAAATCAACCATCAGCTTGGCGCTGTACGGAAATTTTGCATGGGAAGAGAGCGATACCAGGATAGGGTAAGTCGGCAGAACATCGAGGCGCGCCCAATCTACCGGGGCCCCCTTTTTTTTCAACCGTTCCGTATTCCCGGGAGCGGCGTTGGCGAAGAGGGGATATTCGCCGGCAGCGAGCAATTCGTCGGCGAGAGTGGCGCTTTCTAGCGGAATGGTCTGCATCTCGGCTAGCGACCTCATGTATTTTCGCCCCTCGCCCTCCCCCATCATCTGCAAGAGCCCGATGTACCACTCCGGCCTATTGGCGTTGATCGCGATCTTCCCCCTCCATTTCGGGTTCAGAAGATCCCTCCAATGTTTGGGCGCGTCGTCCCTCTTCACCAGCCTAGTATTAAAAGCGACGGACATCGTATTGATCTGCCCCGCGGTCCAGTATCCTTCCGAGTCCTTAAGCTCCGGCCGATAGTGGGCTCTTTCGGGGGACTGATAGGGCGTCAGGAGTTTCTGCAATTTCATCTCCAGGGTGGTGAAGGCGCTCGAGAGCAGCACATCGAATTGATGCTTCCCGGCGCGCGCCTCAGTGACGATTCTCTGGGCAAGCCTAATCTTGCCGGCGCGGTAACTCTCCACTTTCATCCACGGATACTTTTTCTCAAATGGCCTGGCTAAGATGGTCATGTCCTCGAGAGCGATGGAGGAATATACAGTCACTCCCCCCTCTCTGCGTGCCGCCGCCATATCGATGTGACCCGAGGCCCACAGAGACGGACTGGAAGAAATCAACATACCCAGAATGATCGGCACCAACGGCGGCTGAAAGCTCCCGAACTTATATTTTATTCTTTCCATCGCACGGCTCATTCGGTCGAGAGTGGAGAATCGAGAATTTCGATCTGATCATCCCCTATGCTACGGGAGGGGAAGAAGTCAAGCTTGGAAAAAAATCTGATGTCGTAGCAACGTCAATCTGTCAGGTTAACAGCAACGTAAAAATGTCAGGGTGAGATTTCATGGAGTTGGACCGGCTGGGTCGTTTCGGGTCCATACCTGGAGACCTCCCACCTTCCGTT
>JAHFAP010000207.1 GCA_023250495.1 Deltaproteobacteria bacterium
CGCTGAGGAAAAGAAGTTAAAGCGCTACCTGTGTGTGAGTCTCGAGCCGCGCCCAAGACAATTTGGACGTGTGACCGCTATTCCGTTCAGGGAGTTCTTGGACAAACTCTGGAGTGGAGTGTACTCATAAGAGATCTCTTGATGCTGACGCGGCGCTTTCTTGTCGGCTACTGTTCCGGCCAAAAGCGTTGGAGAGAGGTTCGATGGAAAATACACGCTACGATTACTCGCCGATCATCAGACGGAAGCCGGTCAGGTGGCCGAAGAACGCGCGGATCGCGCTCATGGTCAGCCCGAACATCGAGTACTTTCATATCGACAAACCGATTCCCGGCGCGCCGAGCCCGCAGGTGCCTGACATCACAGGCTACACGCTGAGAGATTACGGCTCACGCGTAGGCGTCTTCCGCATGATGGAGGCGCTCGACAAGCACGGGATCAGGGCCAGCATCATGCTCAACTCCGACGTCTGCGAGCACCATCCTGCGATTATCGAGGAGGGCAGAAAGCGCAAATGGGAGTGGCTCGGTCACGGGGTCACCAACAACATCCGGATGAACCACTACCCGCCGGAGGAGGAGCGAAGGATCATTCGTAAAGTCAAGGAGACTATCGCTACCGCGACCGGCGCGGCGCCGCGGGGGTGGCTCGGACCCGGAGGAGGAGACGAGAGCTTCGACACGCCGGATCATCTCGCCGCCGAGGGGTTCGATTATCTTTGCGACTGGGGTTGCGACGACCAGCCTGTTCCGATGCGCGTGCGCAGCGGGCGGATGATCGCCGTGCCCTATCAGCAGGGGATCAACGATATCCGCGTCATGTTTCACGGCAGCGCGTCGCCCGAAGCTTACTTCCGCATGGTCTGCGATCAGTTCGATACCCTCTACGCCGAAGCGGCGAAAAGCGGCCGTGTGATGACGATCCCCCTTCATCCCTTCGTCATCGGTCTGCCGTTCCGGATCAAATATCTGGACAAGGCGCTTGAGTATATCTGCTCACACGAAGGAGTGTGGCGCGCGACCGGCTCAGAGATCGCGGACTGGTATTATAAGAACTGCTATGAGAAGCCGCGGTGAACGGTTGTAGAATGGTGACGTTGTCAAAACGAGGGCCGAGAAGAGCCTCGGCTCAAAATTCGGCATCCAAGCTTTCCACGACGAGCCGCGGGATTGCTAACGCTATACGACAATGAAGCAGTTACAGCGAGCAAGAAAACAAGCTTCACCCGTCTATTCCTCAGCTTCGGGATGTCATCGCTTCCTGTGTTAAGGCCTCCAGCCGCTGCGGTCGATCTCGGCGTCAGCTCGCCGGAGATAGGAAAAATCGAAGATCTCTTCTAGTCGCACTTCTCGCGCCACCCCAACCATGCGCTTTGATCGGTCAATGACAATTCGCTGCAAGTGCTCTGGAATCGTTCCATCGCGGGCGACGGTCGTCATATGATTATCGTAGATCCGGCCCATAAGCAGCGGGTCGTTTGTTCGAGTAAACTCCATGATGGCTGCGATGGCTTCCCTGCGGCGCGATAAATAAAATCGCTGGCCTTTCACTGTCGCTCTCAGAAAACGCAGCACCTGGTCCGTTTGGCGTGTCAGCTTGTCGTCAGTGGCGACGATCGAAGCCTGGATGTCTTCTAAATAATCGGCCACCCGGGCAAGCATCGAGAAGCCCTCATCTTGAGCCAAGAAGCTGGATGGCGGGCTGAGGATGGTTGCGTCGATGGATCGGCTCCGCATGGCTGTGAAGCGGGCGGCCGTCGGGCCGATGGCCAGGAAGGTCATGTCGCGCTCGAGGCTCAAGCCGAACTTGGGCATCAGCTCCTTCAACCAGCCGTATTCCAGACTGCCGACCGTAGAGCCGCCGATTTTCTTGCCGCGCAAAGCTTCCACCATCTTAATTCCAGGCTGAGCGAACAAGGTCCCCGTAGGTTTGTCGTTGAATACCATGAGCATCTTCAGCATCGCGCCTTGGACCGCCGCATTGGGGTTGCTGGCGGAAGCAAAGTCCACGCTCCCACCTATCAATGCCCGCGTGCTGAGCAAACCGGGAATCAGGACGATCTCTACGGCGAGACCCTCTTCGGCGTAGAAGCCCCGTTTATGGGCGATGAAGATGGACGCATAGGAAGGGGAGAAATTGGAGATCCCAACGTGAAGCTTTTCTAAAGCTGGAGCGGCCGCTGCCTCACGGAGAGTCGGGCCAATGCAAAGACTGACCAAGAGAATCGTTGTGCTTACGCTGTGCAGTCGGATTGCCATGAGCTCCAGCGAGTTCCTGGGGTCCCGGATCGTCGTGGGGTAAAAGAGAATGCCAGAGACGAACGGCTTAGGCGCTCTTCTTCTTTTGCTCGGTGGGCGACGCCTTCTTCTTCGCCCAGTATTCTGGCGATGCCTTCGACTTCGCCAACTCCTCGACGCTTTCGAATCCCGGCGCCATGCCGCCTGACGTGCCGGCCAGCGCCTGGTGGTGCTCGATGTTGAGCAGGCGCAGCCAGCTCTGCTGCCCCATGGTGAGCGCGACGAAGCAGCCGAGCTCGACAAGCTCCGGCTCGGTGAAATGTTTGTGCATTCTCTCCCAGAACTCTTCGTCAGTGTTGAGCCGCCAGGTGATCGCTTCGGCGTAAGCCAGCGCCGCTTTCTGGCGCTCGTCGTACTGAGTTGATTTTTCAAAGTTGAGCAGGTCGTCGTAATGCGCTTCGGTCAGGCCGGAGTTGGCGCCCTCCAGCGAGCGCTGGTTGCCACAATACTCGCATTGGATCGAGCGCGAGACGTAGACGCGGCAGAGCTCTTTGATGCTGTGATCGCAGACGCCGTTCTTGAAGAAGTCGCGCCACGCGTTGGCGAACGACCAGAAACAGGCGGGCACATGGGCGCGGATCAATGAGCTTTCGGGGCGGGGAGTGCCCTCGCGGCGGCAGCGGTCGAGCTCTTCCAGCATCGCCGGATCGGTGATCTTGGCGGGGTTGACATAACTGATGCGCTGTTTCAGCATGGCGGTTCTCCTTTCCTATCTGCCGGACAGCATTATAGACCTAGCGGCCGTCCGGCTCAAATCCCCGGTCAGTAGATATCGAACATGCGCTGGATCTCGTCGGCCTTGTTGGTTTTGGTAAGTGCCAGAGCCAACAAGACACGCGCCTTCCACGGCTGGAGATTGTCGCCCGCGACGAAGCCGCGGCGGGTGAGCGAGGGGCTGCGAACGACGCGCCCCGAGCCCACGCGGCTGCAGAGGCACATGATCACTCCTTTTTCTTTGTAGATCCGGTCGAAGGCTTCGTCTTCCGCCGGGGTCGGCCGCCCGGCGCCGGTTGCGGCGCTGATGATTCCCTTGGCTCCCGCCGCTGCCGCCGCTTCGATCATCTTACCGTCAGCGCCGACGTAAGAGACAACGACATCGACGCGAGGAAGCGATTGCAAACCTCGGACATCGAATTCCGTATTGATGGTGTGTTTCTTCGCCGTCTGGTGGTAGTAGATTACTTTTCCGTCAGCGTCGGCGTAGCCAAGCGGTCCAAGGTCGCGCCCCTGGAAGGCCTGCACGCGATAGGTGGCAGTCTTGGTCACGTCGCGGCCGCTGTAGATCGTGTCGTTCATGACCAGCAGGGCGCCCCGGCCCCTGGAGTTGGGATCGGCGGCGACCTTGACTGCGTTCACAAGATTCAGATAGCCGTCGGCGCTGATGGCCGAAGAGGGACGCATCGATCCGACGACGACGGCCGGTTTATCCGTTTTCAAAGTGAGATTTAAAAAGTAGGCGGTTTCTTCAATCGTGTTGGTTCCGTGCGTGATGACGATGCCATCGGCTTTGTTCTCGTCGAAGATCGTATGTATGGTTCGCACCATGTCCAGCCAGTCTTTATCCACTAGTGCGTGGCTCGGGAGCCTGCGGAACGGCACCTCTTCCACTTGCGCGATCTGTTTTAGCTCAGGGAGCTGACCCAGCAGCTCTCCGCTGTCCAACCGTTTTCCCGCTTCGATGTACCAGGCCAGATCCATTCGGTCCTTTCCGACCGAGTCAATCGTTCCTCCGGTTATGATCAGTGCGACTCGAGGAAGCTCGCTCATCTCTCATTCATCCTTTCGTTCATGATTCATACGTTGCCGTCTTGCCGGCACTTTTCTACTATCTCAAGGAAGGAGCAATGTCCAACTCACTTATCTCAAGACCGGCATAACCACGCGGGCGAAGCGCTCGATTTGCCCCATGCGCTCCGGCCAGTGCGGCACCATGAATTGAAGGGCGAGGTGCTCCACGCCGATTTTCTCGTAGCCCTTGAGCGCTGCGGCGATCTGCTCTGCGGAGCCGCGCAGCCGGTCCTCTTCCTGGCGCAGCGACTCACGGCTTATCTCAATAGGCAGGCAGCAGTTCAGGCGGACGCGCTCAGGATCTCTTCCGGCCTTGGCAGCCTGGCGTTTCACGTTATCGAAGCGTCTCGCGAGTTCGCGAGGCGTCATACGCACGAAGTAGGGGAACCAGGCGTCGCCATACGCGGCAGCGCGCCGCTGCGCGCGAGTTCCTTCACCGCCCACCCAGATGGGAATCCGGGGTTTTTGCAGCGGCTTGGGATAGAAGGCGATCTCGCCGAAGCGATAGTGGCGCCCTTCGAATCGGGGTCTATCTTTCTCCCAGAGCAGGCGGACGAGATCGAGCTGCTCATCGGACAGCTCGCCGCGCTTCGAGAAATTCGCGCCCAACGCCTCGAACTCCTCGACCATCCAGCCGACGCCGACGCCGAGAATCAGCCGTCCCTTGGACAGGTGATCGATTGTCGTCGCCACCTTGGCCCAATAGAGCGGATGGCGGTAGGGCAGGACGAGCACGCTTATCCCGAGCGAGATCTTCTCGGTGCAGCCGGCAAGAAATGCCAGGCAGGTGAGAGGCTCAAAGAAGGGCCGGTCGGGCGGCACGATAAAGCTTCTCCCCTCACTATAAGGATAGGGCGTTTTGATCTCCCACGGGATAATGATCCGGTCCGCGCACCAGACAGAATCATATCCTAAAGCTTCTGCCTGCCGGGCCGCGTTCATCAGCGTCGCGGGTCCTGCGGCCCGTCCAGAGATCGGCAAGAAAAGACCGAACTTCATCGCGGCTCAACTCCAGAATGTTGGATCGAAGCTTCGGGGTCGACAGGGGCATGCCCCCCTCGGCCTGCGTCTAGCGGGTTCTTTTCTAGTAGACCTATGATTTTCTTGACCGATGGAGCTCATGCGGATAATGTTGCGACTAAGATCTCTAGCACAAAGGAAGTTCATTGGCCATTTATCTCTTCGCATTCCTTCTTCCGCTGTTCGGGTTGTCGCCGTGCTCAGAAGCTCAGGAGCTTAGAAAAATTCATGTGGCGATTCCCGCCGTCTCTCCTGCTTCCACGACCTTCGCCGTCGCCAAGGATAGAGGCTACTACCGGGAGGAGGGTCTGGATGTCGAGTTGATCGTGATGCCTTCGGCGGTGGCCGTACAGGCTCTCATCGGCGGAAACGTGAAGTTCGCCACAGTGGGCGGGGCCGGGCTTCCGCCGGCGCTCAGAGGCGCGCCGATCCGTTTTCTCTTCACCACTTTCAGCCGGCCCATGTTCTGGCTCTTTGCCAAGCCGGAGATTCGCTCCATCGGGGATCTGAAAGGCAAGAGGGTCGGGGTCTCAAGCCTTGGCAGCGGCCCCGATTCGATCCTGCGCGATCTGTTGAAAAAGCACGGGATTGAAGGAGGACGGGAGGTGGTGATTATGCCGATGGGCGCGGGCACCGCGCGCTTTGGGGCGTTGAAGGCAGGCTCCGTGGACGCGGCTATGCTTTCCATTCCCAGCAACTTCCTGGCGCAGGAGGCCGGCTTCCGCGAGCTGGTATCTTTTATCGAACAGGACATCGTGGAGCTGCAGGGAAGCATACTTGCGTCCGAGCAGCTGCTCGAATCCGAGCCGGCGCTGGC
>JAHFAP010000008.1 GCA_023250495.1 Deltaproteobacteria bacterium
CGCTTCTCCTCAGGATACTGGACCGTTACCGCCCGGGTAAACAGGTACCGGAGCGTAATCTGCATCGAGAGGATGATGCTCCAGAAGCCTCCCCAAAGCTCTCGGAGATATCGCCACATCCTTCCACCTATCCTTGGAAAGTCCCGGCCCCCAGCCTAGCCGTGGGGCATCTTTCCTTCATCTAGTGATTCCATCAGCACATCCAACAGGGAGTACACGAACTGCTGAAGCACCTCGTCGGCATATTGTCCGAACCGATCCCGCTGCGGCTCAAAGGCCTGGTTGAAACGGTGGATAACCTCCCGTGGGAGCAACCCTCGTTCAGTGAGCGCTTGAAGGGTTGCCTCCAAGGTGAGTGACGCTCGCTTTAGCCCTCCAAAACCGGCCTCCAAGTCATTCAATCGCTTTTCCAGCTCATGAAGCTTTTCCGCCAGCTCCTGCCTCTCCATTATTTCTCCTTGTAAACACTTCGCCCGAGGCTTCTAATGCCCGAGATCCGGGCCAAAACTAGGCAGAATGTCCCTTAATGACATCTACGGTTCCCTGGACTCGCCATCTCGCTCATGCTCCAGAATCACCCTCTCCTTCATGCGGGTTCGCGCTTCGGAGGTACGAAGCGCTCACCACGGTGGAAGCTGCGAACCGGCGCACCGACTTCACGGTGACGGAACCCCATCTCTTCTATCATCCGTTTCAGGCCAGCGAGCTCACCGCGAGCACAATTTTCAGGGCGAGATGCACTGGCGATGGTGGCAGAAGATAAAAACAATTCGTTCAGACCTCCACTTCTACATCCGACCCGCTCACTCGGACACGATAGCTGGAAACACCAGCCCGAGCGGGCGGCGTGAGCACATCCCCACTTTTTACGTTAAACTTAGAGCCATGCCAGGGACACGTCACGGCTTCTCCTTCCAAAGAACCCTCGGAAAGGGGACCACCTCGGTGAGGACAGGTATCGTCGACGGCATGATACCCCTCCTCCAGTTTGAAAAGCGCGATCGCTTTTCCGTCAACCTCCACCTTCTTGCCCTGACCCGAAGCTAGCTCACTGGTCGTCGCCACCTTCACGAATTTCGCCATCTCTTGACCTCCTCATCACCATCATGTTCAAGGCCGGGTCCTTCCCTTTCCTTCCTGAGCATGGGTTCCTGATCCGCTAAGAGCTCCCAGAATAGAAGCACTGATTCAAAGTGGGTCATTGCATCACATCGGTCACCGGGAACAAGGGGCCGCGCACGCTATCTCGCACTGAACTTTCGGGCGTGGTCTTTCTTTCACCACTGGGCCAAGACCTCCTTTAACCAGGAGCGCCAGGCCAATCCATTCAGACCCTTTCTACGGCTCCGTATTCTGTTGAGGAAGAACTCCGCGAGCTCCTCATACCCCAGAAATTCCCGGAGCGTATATCCGCAGATCTGACATCGCTTATAAAAGAACGGCCAACCAGCTTCCCCTGTCTGCATCCGCCCGATCCGCTCCATCCGCCCGGTGCAGCAAGAACTTGGATTGGGCGGGGAGATGATTTCTCTTGGATACCGATCTTCAGGTCGACACTTGGGATCGTACCGAACGATTGTTAGCAAGTTCTCCATGACTGTCATGGTGGCTCAGATAGGAGTGCCTACTGAGGCACCCCATGTTTGTGGCTGACAACCTCCCGGGGATGTGCGGGGTCAACCGGAGAGATCTACTGGGGGACGAGGCTGTCGGGGTAAGAAACTACTCTCACTCAGGTAGCCACGACATTGAAGGGGCAAGGGCCGTGCCAGACATTTCTAGGCCTAAGGACGGATCGGACTCCCCTGCAATATCCTGTCAATTCAGGGATCGACGGCCTCGGATAGAAATACATGCGCCCGAGAGCGCCGCATGCGACGTGGGGAATTCCTGGAGGGCAGGGAGTTTCTCCCTGGTCAGAAGCGGATGTTGTAGATCCGGATCTTGTGCGTCAAGGTCTTGACATCGATCCCGAGCAGTCGCGCAGCGGGCGCCTTCTTCCCCCGGGTGTATCTGAGAGCCCGGATAATGGAGAGGCGTTCGACCTCCGCGAGCGGAAGGGGCGCATCCTCTTCTTCCCGAG
>JAHFAP010000038.1 GCA_023250495.1 Deltaproteobacteria bacterium
CGGTCACGATCACCACTTTGTCTTTTAGTCCTTCGATCATCTCTATCTCCTCGCTGACCAATTTTGATCGCACAATAGAGTTTCGCTGTTGGGCTGTCAAGGAGAGCGCAAGGCCTGGTTTGACGGTGGAGGTGGTTTGTTATAGGAACGGGTGGGAGAGGAAAGCCATGGCCAACAAACTCGTGATCGATGCGGATTCCCACGTCGAAGAGGTCAACGAGACCTGGGACTATCTGGACGAGAGATACCGAAGCCGAAGACCTCTTGCGGTGACAACGGAAAATCGCCCGGAGTTGGCCGAGAAACCTCGGCAGAAGAGATCCAGGCCCCGCGGGATCTGAGCGATGCTGCGAAAGGGAAAATACTCGGCTGGAACGCCAAGGCGTTCTACGGATTGGACATATAAGTGACTGTTACAAGATAGTTTGATCGAGAAGGCGGCAAAATTTATGCGATTATCCCTTCTACGGCTCTTTGTTTCGATGTTGATTCTGGCCCTAGGGCATTCGACCCCAGTGCTGGCCGCTCAAGCGGCCGCACCGGCGAAATCCGCTTTCGATGAGAAGGCGGTGGCTGACTTTTACCGAGGCAAAGCTGTCCGCATCGTTGTCGGGTTCTCTGCCGGCGGAGGTTACGACGCCTACTCACGGTTGATTGCGCGCCATCTCGGCAAGTACATTCCGGGCAATCCTACGGTGATCGTTGAGAACATGACCGGCGCGGGCAGCATTATCGCGGCAAATCACGTCTACAACGCCGGGCCCAAAGACGGGACCCTGATCGGCAACATCTCCGGCCCCATCATTCTGGAGCAGCTCTTTAATAATCCCGCGGTGCAGTTCGACATGGCCAAGTTTCGCTACCTCAACGTTCCGGTCGGCGAGACTTATCTCATGATCGTGACCAGGAAGCCTGGAGTCTCAAGGATCGAGGAGATTCTGGGTGCCAAAGGCAAATCGGTCGCATTCGGCGCGATTCCCGGCTCGACTGTAGAGCACGCGCCGATACTGGTGCGCGACGTTCTCGGGGCGAATCTCAAAGTCGTTTCGGGTTATAAAGGCACGGCCGATGTCCGGTTGGCCATCGACAGCGGAGAAGTCGAAGGATTCTTCAATACCTGGACATCATCCAAGATTACGTCACTCGACAAGTTTACAAGCGGCGAATGGCTGGTGCTCGCGCAACTCGGGGATACCCCGATCAAAGATCTTCCGTTTCCGAACGCCCCGACTATCCCTGCCATGGCAAAGAGCGACGAGCAGCGTCAGCTTCTTCGTTTTGGGACCAGCGTGCCCAATGCATTCGGAAAGGTATATGTCCTGGCGGCGGCGGTCCCGGCAGACCGCGCAGCGGCCCTGGAAGCAGCGTTTATGAAGGCCATGGCCGACAAGGAGCTTCTGGCAGAAGCGGTCAAGGGAAGGTTGGAGATCGACCCGCTTTTTGGCGAGGAGATTCATCGATTGGTAGGCGATTTTTTGGGTATGTCGCCTGAGATTAAATCTAAGCTGCAAAAGCTGATAAGACCGGCGGGGAAATAGAGTGCTTGCTTGAAGGGCTGCGGGCGAGTTCGAAGCGTCGGCGATCATTGATGAGGATGACGGAGGCAATGAGCAACAGAGAGCGGCCGGATTTAAACCGGCGGATCAAGGAGCTGCAGGAGGCTCCGGCGCGCTGGTGGGCGGGGGAGGCGGAAGTGGTGCGGGTCTACTTTTCCCGGTCGCGGACTAAGCAGGACGACATCCGGTGGCTAACGCTCCAGGCGGCGCGGGAGCTGGGCACGGCATCGAGGCAGCTAGGTGAGGCGCCGGAGATGTTCGAAGGGATTGACGCCTCGGTCGATCGTCACGAATTTGAAGCCGCCATTCGATCCATCTATGAAGAGGTCCGTCACTACCGGCTCCTTGCGGATATCATAGAGCAGCTCACGGGCCAGAGGGTAAATCCAAAACAGTTGCTTCCCTACGCGGGGACAGGGAAGGAGCGGGTGGGCCATCCGGAGCTTCCCGCCATGACCGAGGAGATCGCAGTTGCGAAGAGACTCCGTGAGCAATACGGAGAGCTTGCAGAGACAGCGTTGAGCTTTTTTGAGGGCGGCGGGGCCGCGATCTTTTACAGCGGGAGCAGGGTTCTCGAATATCCTTACGTCTCGTATTCGGGTGGTGAGATCGAGCGCAAGATCGCGGCGGCGATGAAGGTGATCTTCGAAGACGAGATGCGCCACGGCCCCGTGCACATACCGAGAGCCGCGGAAAGAATCCGCAGCGATCAAGATTTTCTCCAGGCAAAAAAGATCATCGAGGAGAAGGCAAAGGCCCACCTCAGATTACGCAACGAGACCTTCGGCTATCCGCTTACGGAGCGGCGGATGGGAGAGATCGACGCCGGGATCGGCATCGAGCCGCTCCCGGTCGATTATCTAGGGGTCTCGCCGGTGTCACCTTACTCGGCTTAGAGAGTATGCCTGTTTCGTATTCACTAGGCGCGCCGTCATGATCGCTGCAGTCGTTCTGTCAGCCGGCGAGTCGCGCCGGATGGGCCGCCCCAAAGCGCTGCTGCCGATCGGCGGGCTTTCGTTCTTGGAACGAATTGTAAAGTCTCTCCGAGCGACCAAGGTAGAGAAAGTCATCGTCGTCTTGGGCCACAATCCCGAAGAGATCCAGACAAAGATCCGCCATCTTCCGGTCACCGTCCTGGTGAATTCCGACTATGCCCAGGGACAGCTTTCTTCTCTGATCGTCGCGATCCGCGCGCTTGAGGCAGAGAAACTCGATGGCATCCTGGTCCATCTCGTGGACCATCCGTTCCTGAATCCTGACCTGGTGAATCTTATGATCGATCGCTTTTATGAATCGAAGAAGCTGATCGTGGTTCCGACATGCAAGGGCCGGCGCGGCCATCCGGTGATTTTCTCGAGCCGCCTCTTTGGCGAGCTGCTGAGCGCGCCGATGGATCAAGGGGCGAAGAGCGTGGTCCATGCCCATGCGGCTGAAACGCTGGAGATAGAGAGCGACGATGAGGGGATCACGCTCGATATCGACACCCCGGAAGATTATCGCCGACACGTAGGGAGGGATGATGTCCAAGCTTAGGCTCACGCTGGCCTGCGGGGCTTATGACCTGCTCAGACCGTTAATCGAGGGCGCGGTCGTTCCTGGGGGAATCGATCTCAACGTTCTCACGATGGCCTCGCCGGAAAGGCACGGCCGGATGCTCAGGCACGAAGAATTCGATATTTGCGAGTTGTCGCTCGTGTCCTACCTCGTGGCATTGGATCAGGGAAGAACGTTCAGAGCGATTCCGGTTTTCCCGCATCGCCGGTTTCGCCACGGCTACATGGTCAAGCGGATGAATTGCGGGATCGAGAAGCCGGCGGACCTGAACGGAAAAAGGGTAGGGCTGGATACTTTGCAGAACTCCGCCGGGCTTTGGATGCGGGGAATTCTGCAGGACCACTACGGCGTCGATCTCAAGAGCATCGAGTGGTGGTGCCAGGAGGAAGAGGACATCCCGTTCGAGCCGGCGAAGTGGCTCAAAGTGCGGCGCGTCCCCAAAGGGAAGAATATCGACCAGATGCTCCTGGAGGATGAGCTGGAAGGGGCGCTCTATCCGGAGACGCTCCCGTCCATAAGGAACGGCTCGCCGAAGGTGGCTCTCCTGTTCCCCAATCCCAAGGAGGCGGAGATCGACTATTACAAGAAGAGCGGGATCTACCCCATCATGCATACCGTCGTCATCAAGCATGAGATCCTGGAGAAAAACCCCTGGGTTGCGGTGAGCTTGCTGCAAGCGTTTCAGCGCTCCAAAGAGGTCTGCTACGAGCGGATGAAAGATCCGCGAAATTTCACTCTGGTGTGGGTGAAGGACATGATCCAGGAGCAGGAAGAGATTTTCGGCCCGGATCCCTGGCCGTATAATCTCGAGGACAATCGCAAAGCGCTGGAGGCGGCCGTGCGCTATGAACACGAGCAGGGGATGATCAAGAAAAAGTTCAAGATCGAGGATCTCTTCTTTCCACCGAGCCTCCAGGAAATTCAGGACTATTTATAGCGGGAATTTTTTAGCGCGCCATGCCTGAAATTCGCTACAACATGATCACCCGTGAGTGGGTGGTCATTGCCACTGAGCGCGCCCGGCGCCCGGATGAGTTCAGAAAGAAGATAAAAGAGCGGACGGAGATCCCTTCCTTTATGCCCGACTGCCCCTTCTGCCCCGGCAATGAGGATAAAACCCCGCCGGAGCTGCTGCGCCTTCCCAGTGAAGGTCCATGGCAGGTGCGGATCACGTCGAACAAGTTCGCCGCGCTGGAGCGCGACGGCAGGCTCTCAAGAACGACCAGCGGCATCCGGCGGACAGTGACAGGCGTGGGGATTCACGACGTGATCATCGAGACCCCGGATCACAGCAAACCGACGGCGCTCTTGACCGACCATGAGGTGGGAATGGTCATCGAGGCCTATAGACGGCGCTATCTGAGCGTCCTGGAGGATGGGCGCGTCGAACAAGTCACCATCTTCAAGAATCACGGCGAGGCCGCCGGCACCTCGCTTCAGCATTCGCACTCGCAGCTCATCGGGACGCCGATCATCCCCACCGAGGTGCGCGACCGCATGGAGACCGCGCTGCGCCATTACGACGCCATGGGCGAATGCATCTTTTGCCGCACGCTGGAAGAGGAGATGGCCGGAGGCAGCCGCGTGGTGCTGGAGACCGAGCGCTTTGTGGCCTTTGTTCCTTTCGCCGCGCTCTCCCCCTTTCACCTGTGGATCTTTCCCAAGCGGCACGAGGCATCCTTCGGCTCCGTCACGGACAGCGACGTGGCCGATTTGGCCCGCATGCTCAGGCTTATCCTGCTCAAGCTCTATCGGGGTCTCAGCAATCCCGATTTCAACTACACGATCCGCACCGCTCCCAAGGATTCCGCCCAGGTAAGGTACTATCACTGGTACCTGAGCGTGATACCGCGGGTGACCCGGTTGGCGGGCTTTGAGTTGGGCTCGGGGATGTTCATCAACATCTCGGTCCCGGAGGAGTCCGCTCAATTTCTACGCGATCTCCCGGTCGAATGATGCGAGATATCATAGACCAAAAAACGACCGGGTAGTGGGTCGTTTTGCCAGAGATCCTTCACGGAGCCTGTCCTGAGACTCTTCGCGTTGCTCAGAGTGACAATCGAAGGATTCAGGCTTCGTCGTGAGCTCAGCCGAACGGATGACAAGCCTCTCTAGCGTCATCTTGAGCCCTTCACCCATGTCATCCTGAGTCCTTCGTCTGTCATCCTGAACGAAGTGAAGGATCTCAGGGTAAACTCCGCGAAGAATCTTCATTCCTATCACACACTGGCTCAAGTCTGAAAACGACCCACTACCACACGGGGATACCCCTCCAAGTTTACCAAGGCAATGCAAAAACTTTCGCTTGACAGGGGGGGGCTAAAAGTACGCTGTTTATATTCTGTATTGGAGATGGCCCGCAAGGCGCTCCAGAAGGAGGGATTCCCATGAACAGAACGAGCGGTGTGATAGTAGCGATGCTGGTAGCCCTGAGCCTCGCGTATGCGAGCCTGGCGGCGGCTCAGCCCGCATCAGTTAGCGGGTGCGGATCACTTGGTTCTGGCTCTTACATTCTCATCAATGACATCTCCGCCTCGGGCACTTGCCTTACGCTGACGGGCGATAATATCACGATCGACTTTAATGGCTTCACGATCAAGATGACGAGCGGCTCGGGGTCTGGGATCACGGACAGCAGTACGGCTCGCTCCAATATTGTCATCCGCAACGGGACGGTCAGGGACTTTACAGTCGTCGGGATTTTTCTTTTGTCCAGTTCAAGTATCCAGATCGACAGGATGCGTGCCGTAAGCAACGGTGCCAGCGGGATAGAGGTCGGCAACGACAGTTCTGTCACCAACAGCATCGCCAGCAACAACGGCGACATCGGGATCACTGGCTTCGGCAACATTCTCATCACTGGCAACACCGCTAACAACAACGCCGGCTTCGGGATCCATGGCACTACCAATCTCATCAGCGGTAACACCGCCAACGGCAACGCCAAGGGGATCGAGGCCGCCGCCGGCTCTACCATCAGTGGTAACACCGCTAGCGGCAACAGTTTCGGGATAATCGTCGGCGGCGGAGGCCGAAGTGATATTCTCAACAACACCGCCAGCGACAACGGCCTTACTGGAATAGAGGTCGACTGTCCCAGCAACCTCGTTGGCAACACGGCCCAGGGCAATGGCCAGAACTTGGTCCAGAACGGGGTGGGCTGCAAAAAATTCAACAACCTGTTCTGATTGGGACAGGAATTGGGGATTAGGAATTGGGAAAGCGTGAGGGGTAAGGCAAGCTCAGTCGAGCCGTTTAAAAGCTATTAAATTCTGTTACACGTTTGTTGCTTCTCCCGAAATCTTTTGACCCTCACCCTTCCCTCTCCCTAGCAGGGAGAGGGTTAGAGTGAGGGTAGGGTGATCGGGGTCAGGCGGGGAATCTAAACTCTTCGATCTCCGCCTTCTCGAATCCGAGCTGAGTCAATGCTGCTACGTCCAGCCGCGATTCAGCTTCTTCCACGTCCGCGATCTTGGATTTGGTTGCGGGATGGCGCGGCACAAAGAGCTGGCAGCAGTCTTGGTCGGGAACCGCTGAAGTCTCGAAGGTGCCGATCCGTCGCGCCTGGTCTATGATCTCCTGCTTGTCCATTCCCACCAGCGGCCGGAGCACCGGAAGGGTCGCGGCCTGCTCGATCACCGCGAGATTCTCCAAAGTCTGCGAGGCGACCTGCGCGAGGCTCTCGCCGGTTATCAAAGCTTGTGCCCTTTCTTTCTTCGCAATCGCCTCGGCGATCCGCAGCATCATCCTGCGGTAGAGAACGACTCTGAGCGGCCTTAACACACCGGCCACAATCTGGCGCTGGATCTCGCCGAATGGGACGAGGTATAGACGGGAAGCAAACTGGTGGCGCGTAAGAAACTTGACCAGCTCGCGTACTTTCTCCTGCGACGTCTTGTCCAGGTAGGGAACGCTGTGAAAATGGACGAAGATGAGCCTGCATCCGCGCTGCATCATCCGGTAGGCGGCCACCGGAGAGTCGAATCCGCCGGAGATGAGAGCGACCACACGGCCGCTGGCGCCCACGGGCAAGCCGCCCGGCCCGGGAATCCTGTCGAATCCAAAGAAGGCGTCGCGCGGCAGGATCTCGACGCAAATGGTCAGCTCGGCATGGTTCAGGTCCACACGGGCGCCGCTTTTTTCTTTGACGGCGCCACCGAGCTGCCGGTTGATCTCGGGCGACGTGAGCGGAAAATTCTTGTCGCCTCTCTGCGTCTCGACGCGGAACGAGGCGAAATGCCGGCCGTCCAGGGCTTGTACGATTCTTTCGCGTAGAACGGTGAGATCCAGCGGCACCCGCTCGACAAAGGAGAAGTTGGCCACGCCGAAGACTCGCTGAAGCCGCCGGCTTATCTCTTCCCGATTTGTTCCGTCGCCGAACGAGAGCAGGATTCGGCCTTGCAGGTTCTTGCTCTCGGTGAGGGACAGCCCCTCGACGGCTGAAACCAAGTTTCTTCTCAACAGATCGACGAAGTAGGGCCGGTTGCCTTTTTTCAGCGCGATTTCGTGGTAGCGGATCAGGACGGAACTCATGAACGCAAGATAGCAGATTCGTCTTTGTTTTGCAGGGCTATGGCGCTGTGTTAGAATGGCGCGACGATCGTCAAGGAGAGAGAGATGGAAAACTTTCGCAAGATTTCCGAAGCGATGCAGTTCGCGTCGGATAAGATGAAAAAGAACGGCCTCTTTGAGACCGAGAGGCTTTTTTGTGATCTCTACTGCTTCGAGCCAGGGCAGAGCCAGGCGCCGCACACGCATGAGGGATCGGACAAGATCTACTACGTTGTGCAGGGGAGAGGTCTGTTTCGGGTTGGAGACGAGGAAAGGGAATTGCGCGAGCAGGAGATCGCCATCGCGCCGTCCGGCCAGAAGCATGGCGTTAATAATCCTGGACCGGATCGTCTGATCCTGCTCGTCTTCATGGCACCCAAACCTTCCCACTAAGGCTCCGCCATGATGAGCAAGGAAGAGAGCGAGGTCTACAAGGCGAACGAGAACTTTTACGAAGCTTTTGAGAGCTTCGATATGGCGAAGATGGAGAAAATCTGGCACAAGGCTGATTACATCCAGTGCTTTCACCCCGGCTGGGGAATGTTGAGAGGCTGGGAGCCTGTAATGACAAGCTGGCGTAGGATCTTTGAGAATACGGATGAGATGCGGTTTTTGCTGACGGAGGTGCGGGTGGAGGTGCGCGATTCTCTGGCATGGGTGACTCTGTACGAGAATCTCACCAACCGTCTCGGCATGGAAGTAAGCGCGGCGGTCGTCCTGACGACGAACATCTTCGAAAGGCATCCGGTGGGTTGGCTGCTGATTCATCATCACGGCTCGCCGGTCGCACAGCCGCCGACGCCGATCGATCCCTCCACTGTGCATTGAGTCGCACCCCTGGCCAAGCTCATGGAATCTTTGACAGGCAAGGTCTCCATCGTCACGGGCGCCGGTCGGGGCATCGGCAGGGCTATCTCTCTTGCCCTTAGCCGGTCGGATGCGCGCGTGGCGCTGGCGGCGCGCAGCGAACTGGAACTCCGGGCTGTGGCGGAAGAGATAAAAAGCGAGAATGGCGAAGCCCTGGTCATTCCCACCGACCTGACCCGCGACGAAGATATGGAACGGCTGGTGAAGCGGACGCTGCAGGAGTGGGGCTCGATCGACGTTCTCGTTAATAACGCGGGCTGGGGTAAGACCACGCCGGTGGTTAGCGCCAGAACCGAGGATTGGGACCGGACTTTTCAGGTGAACCTGCGCGCCCCGATGGTCCTGAGCCGGCTGGTGCTACCGGCTATGATCGAGAAAAAGGCGGGCGCGATCATCAATATCAGCTCTATCTCCGGGAAGACGGGGCAGGCCAACACCGCCGCTTATGCGGCGTCCAAATTTGGTCTCATCGGTTTTACCGAGTCTCTCTTCGAAGAGGTGCGGGAGTACGGCATCAAGGTTGCTGTGATTCTTCCCGGATTTGTCGACACGCCGCTGATCCCGCCGACGAAGAGGCTGGACAGGAGCAAAATGGTTCGCCCTGAAGATATCGGGCAGGCGGTTTTGTTTGTTCTGTCGTGTCCTCCCAACTCTTGCCCGGTGGAAATTACCGTGAGGCCGCAGCAGAGCCCATACAGGTAGGCGTTAGGCAGCAGGCATTAGGCATTAGCAAGAGACAAGATAGAAGGAGAAAGAGCAATATCTACTTGAAGAGAGATTCGAGAAAGGAGATGGTGACTTCCTCCAGACTGTTAACGACTGCGTCGGCGCGGCGCAGCGCGCCAGCCGGATGCGAGTTTGTCACGGCCAGACATTTGATGCCGGCGCGGTGAGCCGCAAGGATCCCCTCTCGCGAATCCTCCACCACCAGACATTCCGACGAACGAATAGGCTTATCTTTTGGCGCAGTCCGGTTGAGCCCGGCCAGGGCTTTGGTGAAGATCTCAGGATGCGGCTTTCCTTCGGAAACATCTTCCGCGCTGACAATCACTTGGAAGTAGCTTCTTAAAGTAGCCCTCTGCAATATGAGCTCGATCTCGTCGCGCAGCGCCCCTGACGCAACCGCAAGTGGGAGGCGCGCGGAAAGCTCGGGAACCAGCTTTTTCACGCCGGGGAAAACCACGGTTCGCTCTACAATCGAGGCCCTATAATAGGAGGCCTTGCGTTGAATCAGCTTCGCTAGCGAGGCCTCATCCAACGCTCTTCCATGTTCCTTGAAGACGGCCTTGAAGCAGCCACGGTCATCCATGCCCAGATAGCGCCCGTAGTAGTCCTTTTCGCTGAGCGATAGCCCCTCTTCCTGGAGCACCTTGCGGAACATCTCCAGATGAATGGGCTCATCGTCCACAAGGATGCCGTTGAAGTCGAAGATGATGGCGCGCAGCACGGCTAAGACTTACCGAATCTCCCCTTTTGTTTCAACCGCGTCTGAGGTAAAAGAAAAAAAATGGCGGCCGCAAAAGGACATAACCACGGCCATGGCCCGATGGAGTACCGCTTTTGCCCGCGCTGCGGTGGGCGGTTAGAGAAGCGAATGGTTAAGGTCGGCGAGCCGGAGCGGCTGGTCTGCCAGAGTTGCTCGTTCATATTTTACCTCGATCCCAAGGTCGTTGCGGGCACGCTCTTTACCATAGACAAGCGTGTGGTTCTCTTGCGCCGGGGTGTGGAGCCGGGGATAGGCAGGTGGGTCTTTCCCGGGGGCTACGTTGATCGCGGGGAAAGCGTCCAGGACGCGGCGGTTCGTGAGACCAAGGAAGAGTCCCGGCTGGACATCCGACTAGGTTCCCTCTTGGGAGTTTATTCCTACCCGCGCTCTCCCAATGTGATCGTGGTCTATGCGGCCGAAGTGATCGGCGGAGAGCTCGATGCGGGTGACGAATCCGTTGAAGCCGGGACGTTTGAGGCGACTGAGATCCCGTGGAAGGAGCTGGCCTTCCCCAGCACCAGGGAAGCCCTTAAAGATTATATCCGGCTTTACCTTAGCGCAAAAATGGAGTAATGGGTTACGGAAGATGGAGTGATGGAGTAGTGGAGCGACGGAGTGGCGGACCAATACTCCAAAACTCCAACACTGCTGAATTGGTTTCAAAGGAGGTTTCATATGGCGACGCCCGGCGTGGGGCAGAAGGCCCCAGATTTTAGCCTTCCCGTATCGCGGGAGCAGAAAGTCGGTTTAAAGGATTTCATGGGCAAGAAGAATGTGGTGCTGGCTTTCTATCCCTTGGACTTCACCGGCGGCTGACAGCAGGAGCTGACGAACCTCGAGGCCGACCGCAAAGACTTCGAGGCCCGGGACGCTCAGGTGCTGAGCGTAAGCGTTGACTCGGTTTTTTCGCACAAGGCTTTTGCCGAGAAGATGGGCGGGATCAACTTCCCGATGCTCTCGGATTTTTATCCTCACGGCGCGATGTGCGCGCTGTACGACTGCCTAAGGCCGGAAGGGTATCCCAAGCGGGTGGTCGTGATCGTCGATAAGCAGGGCGTGATTCGCTATCGCAAAGAGTACGAGAAAGGAATCCCCGATAACAAAGAACTGCTGGCGGAGCTGGACAAAATTAAGTGAGTAGTGAGCCGTGAGCGGTGAGGAGTTAAATCTGCTCACTACTTCACTGCCTCACTTCCTCACGGTTAGGTTGCGACCAAGACGTCCTCTCCTTCAAGTTTTACTTCATATTTCGCGACAGTCACCGACGGGTTCATCTCGTTCACGCCGCTGATGACATCATATCTCCAACCATGCCAGGGGCAGGTAACGATTTTACCATCCAGTTCCCCTTCTCCCAGAGGTCCGCCCCGGTGCAGGCAGGTATTGTCAATAGCGTAAAAGTTGCCGTCCACGTTAAAGAGCGCCACCGCTTTCCCATTGATGTCAACCGTCCTGCCAGATCCTGCTTGGATATCCGCCTTTTTGCATACCTTCACAAATCCCGCCATCCCTTGGATCTCCTTTCTTTGTTGAGGTGCGGTATATTTATCCTAGCTCCTGGAGGGTTTCAAGGGGAAGTCGGATAGAAGGGAAGCGGCGCGATGGCGCCGGCAAGCAGCTCGCCATTCCGTTCGATGGAGATCCTGGTCCCCGGCTGCAGGTAATCGCGATGCACGTAGCCGAGCGCGATAGGGCGCTTGAGCGCTGGCGAAACAACAGAGCTTGTAACCTTTCCGATTTCTTTCCCTTCGCTGCTGATCTTGTCTCCGTGGCAGGCAGCATTTTCTCCTTCAAGGACGATTCCCACGAGCTTTCTATTGACGTGGCCGCGCGAGCGGACCCTTTCGACCACCTCCTGGCCCAGATAACAGCCCTTGTGGAAGCTTACGGCGTGGTCGAGACCGGTTTCGAGGAACAGGGTCTCTTCGTCCATATCGACGCCGTAGCGGGGCAGGCCCGCCTCGACGCGGAGAAGCTCCTGAGCATGAAGGCCTGCCCAGCGCAGAGAAAAACCCGCGCCGGCTTTCTCCATCTCCTCGACGACCGGCGTGAGGTCTTGGATCTCTGTCAAAAGATCAAAACCTTCTTCGCCGGTGTGTGTCGAGCGAATCACGCGAATCTCTCGCTCCCCGATCCGGAGCAAGCGGTGGCTGTGCATCTGTGAGGGAAGTTCGTTAGCGAGGGCGACCGCACCCAGCAACGACCGGGCCTTCGGGCCCTGGAGGGAGATCATCCCACAGCGCCCGTCATCGTCCCGAATCTCTACGTCGTCCGCGACAAGATAGCGGTTCAAGTGGGTGATGACCTTCTGCTTCAGCGGTTCCCAGAGCAGGAGCATGAAAGACGCTTCCGTGCAGAGGACTCTGAGATCCGCAAGGATTTTGCCGTTCACGTCCAGGACGGCGGCGTAGAGTCCGGTTCCAGGGGTGAGCCCCTTAACGTCGTTGCTGACCATTCCCTGAAGGTAGGAGACGCGGTCGGGACCGGTGAGATGCAGGGCGGTGTAGTGGCACATATCCAGGATTGCCACTCCAGAACGGACCGCCTGGTATTCCTCAAGCGGGGCGCCAAAATGAGACGCTAGAATCCAGCCGCTTTCTTCACAGAGCTCAGCGCCGTTCGCGCGCTGGATTTCTACGAGAGGTGTTGACTTGGCCATCAGGGGAAAATATAGCTCCATTGATCAAGGTTGACAATGTCCCTGGGGTTTACGTTTAATGAGGGGCCTATGGCACGAGCAAAGAAAGATCTGGATCTGCGCAAACTGGAAGTTTTCTATTGGGTAGCGGAGTTGAGGAGCTTCTCGCTGGCGGCGGAGCATTTGTCGTTGCGGCAGCCCACGGTCAGCGCCCACATCCGCGAGCTGGAGCAGAAACTGGACGCAAGACTCCTCAACCGCGTCGGCGGAGGGATAACACTCACCCGCCTCGGCGGTGTTCTCTTCAAAAAGGCTAAGGCCCTGCTTTCGCTCAAGAGAGAAACCCTTGCGGCTATCGATACGTTTCAGGGTCGGGTAGAGGGTGAACTCTTGATCGGGGGCAGCAAT
Source organism: Deltaproteobacteria bacterium (assembly GCA_023250495.1). Classification (GTDB taxonomy): domain Bacteria; phylum Desulfobacterota; class Binatia; order UBA9968; family UBA9968; genus JAHFAP01. The sequence continues at coordinate 13,061 of JAHFAP010000038.1, forward strand.
ATTCCCGGAGAATATATTTTGCCCCGCAAGCTGGGGCTTTTCATCCAGAAGTATCCCAACGTCAAACCTATCCTTCGCATCGGGGACTCCGCAGAGATCGTGCAGGCGGTCCTCGACGGCGACGTCGAAATGGGTTTCGTCGGCTTTAATGGCGCTGACCGACGTCTCTCGTTTCAGAACATCTGGAAGGATGAGATGGTTTTGGCGGTTGGCAAGGACCATCCGTGGAGCCGCCTGAAGGGGATCGATCTCAAAGATCTCCATGAGGAAGGCTTCATCTCGCGCGAAGGAGGATCTGGAACCCTGCGGTCGTTTCGGAGTCTCTTGAGCCGAAAAGGGGGGGACCCCGAGAAACTCCTCAATGTCACTATGGAGCTAGGCAGCACCGCGGCCGTCAAAGAGGCCCTTGTCGCCGGGCTTGGAATCTCTATCCTTTCCAGGACCTCTATTCAGCGCGAGATCCAGGACGGCTTTCTCAAGGAAGTTCCGATTCGCGGGTTGAAGTTGGAACGGAACTTCTATCAAGTTTTCCATCGCCACCGTGCCCTCTCTCCAGTCTCCCAAGCATTCAGTAACTTTCTTAAACCTCGCTAGCCCTCGTACGCAATTCCTATGCGACTCGACATTGCATAGGGATTTTCTATTTGACAGCTCAAGAGCAGTGTTGTCTAAGAGAGAATCTCTGCAATGAGGAGTTGCACTCATGATAAAGCGACAAATCGGTTTTGGCGTTCCGCTTTTTTTCTTGATGATGGTTGCCGGCGAGGCCCTCGCTCAGCAACGCGTACAGGAACTGAAGATCTCGGCTATCCCGGACGAGAATCCGCAGGAGATGCTGCGCATCTATACGCCCTTCGCGGATTATCTGACCAAGGAGATGGGCATCCCGGTAAAGTTCACGCCGGTCGTTGACTACGCGGCGACGGTAGAGGGCCTCGCGGCGAACAAGCTGGACATGGTCTGGTACGGCGGGCTCACGTCGGTGCAGGCAATTCGGATGGCTAAAGATGCCACGCGCGTTGTTATGCGTAAGGAAGACGCGGAATTTAAGAGCGAGTTTATTACTCGAAAAGATACCGGCATCAAGACCCTAATAGATCTCAAGGGAAAGACATTTTCCTTTGGCAGCGTAGGGTCTACCTCGGGTCATTTAATGCCGCGCTATTTTTTGCTTCAAGCAGGAATCAATCCGGAGAAAGATTTTTCCCGGTTCAGCTTTAGCGGGGCCCACGACGCAACCGCAGCATGGGTTGAGGCTGGAAGGGTCGATGCCGGCGCGCTTAATTTCCTAGTGTGGGGCAAGTTGGTCGAGACCAAGAAGGTGGACACGAGCAAGGTCGTTGTGTTTTGGACCACGCCTCCCTATGTAGATTACGTTTGGACGGTCCGCGGCGGACTGGACAAGGCCCTGGTGGAGAAAATTTCCAAGGCGTTCTTAAAGCTGGACTACAACAAGCCGGAAGACAGGAAGCTTCTCGATTTGCACCGAACCAAGGGCTACATCGTCGCGAAGGATTCGGACTGGAAGGGAACCGAAGAGGCGGCTATCGCAGCAGGGCTAGTGAAATAAGGGATAAGATTTCGGCCGGCCATGGATCAATACCGTTTAGAAAAAGTCAGCAAGATATTTGACCGCCGTCTGGTTGCGGTGGACGGGATCGATCTTGGCGTGCAAAGAGGCGAGAGAGTAGCCCTCATCGGACCCAGCGGGGCAGGGAAGACGACCCTGTTTCGAATGCTCAATTGTACTTTAAGACCCACCGCAGGAAGATTGTGGATCAATGGCGACGAGGTGGTAACGCTGCACGGCAAAAGATTACGTGAGGCGAGGCGGAAAATCGGGACGATTTATCAGCAGCACAACCTGGTTCCTCGCCTGAAGGTTGTTCATAACGTTCTTGCGGGAAACCTGGGTCAGTGGTCAACCGTACGGTCCCTAAGTTCTCTATTCCGACCGGTAGATTTGGAGCTGGCTAACAGGGCGCTGAGGCAAGTGGGCATTGAAGAGAAAATCTTTGCCCGAACCGACGAGCTTTCCGGCGGCCAGCAGCAGAGGGTGGCTATCGCCCGTGTATTGATGCAAGATCCCGAAGCCATCCTTGCTGACGAGCCGGTTTCTTCTGTGGATCCTTCGCTCGCTACGGTGATCGTAAAGCTCCTGATCGAAATCAGTCAAAAGACTCGCAAAACGCTTCTTATCAACCTCCATGGTGTTGATCTCGCACTGGCCTACTTCCCGCGAGTCGTTGGCATCAAGAACGGAAAGGCGCTTTTTGATCTTCCACCGGACAAGGTCTCAGATAGTTTGTTGGAAGAACTCTATTCCGGCCATCTTCCGGACAACCAGGAGAACGGGCTAACTGATGAGGAATCCAAGCCTCTCGTCTATCAGTAGATCCGAGAAATCGCTCTTTCCTTACCTCTTCGGCTTAATTTTTCTCGTCGGTTTTCTGGATAGCTGGTGGAGAGCAGAAGTCCGTCCTTTAGCTTTTTTTGAGAAGGAGGGAAGGGAGCATTTGTGGAAATTCCTGAGCGGGATGTTTCCTCCCGATCTCTCGTGGAATTTCCTCTCTTTGATGCTTCATCCCGCCTTGGAGACGATTCAGATATCGGTGATGGGGACCTTCATCGCCGTCGTCATTGGTTTTCCCTTTGGAATTATAGGAACGAGAACTTTCAGCGTCGGCGGAGTGTTGAACGAAGCCGACGTCAAGGGTTCCCCCTCCCGGTTCGTCCTGCGCTGGTCAGGCTACGTCATGGCCCGGGGGGTGCTGAGCCTCTTTCGCTCTATTCCGGAGTTTGTCTGGGCCTTTATGTTTGTTCGCGCGGTCGGCTTAGGGGCATTTTCAGGGGTCCTGGCGATCGGGGTGGCTTATGGGGGGATGTTGGGAAAGGTCTACTCGGAGATCTTTGAAGGCGTGAATTACCGCCCGCTGGAGGCGCTGCAGTCCACCGGCGCCAACAAGCTCCAGATTTTTTTCTACGGCTGGCTGCCCCAGATCTTGCCTAACTTCGTCTCCTATACCCTTTACCGCTGGGAGTGCGCGGTTCGCGCTTCAGCCATTTTGGGCTTAGTGGGGGCGGGCGGGTTGGGGACGCAAATCGAGATCTCGATGCGCATGTTCGACTTCAGAGAGGTGCTTACGATTTTGATCATTCTTTTCTTCATGGTCGCGGCCGTCGATTATATCAGCGCCAGAGTCCGAGCCCTTTTATGAACGAGATCACCCCTGAGATAGACCGGCCGCATATCCCTTGGCCATCCCATGAAGACGGCGGCAGGGGAAGTCTATGGAACTATTTTCTATTGGCGAGCCTTGTGGTTCTTTTTATTTGGAGTTATCAAGGCTCGGAGATCCGCCTGGCCCAGCTATTCAGCCGGGAAGGCGGGGGCGAGATACTTAGCTACATCAAGAAACTTTTCCCGCCGGATTTTTCTCCTCCAGTTCTCAGAGAGGCGTTTCGCGGCGCCATAGAGACCTTCGCGATCTCCTTCATAGGCACGCTTTTGGCCGTCGTTATCGCGCTCTCCGTTGTCTTTTTCGCCTCGCGAAATCTCATCTTTTCGGGTCTCCTCTATGAAATGGAACCCAGGCGTGGATGGAGACGGACGCTGAGATTGCTGCCGTATTTATGCGCCAAATCCCTTCTAAATCTTCTCCGCACCATTCCCGAGATGGTCTGGGCGCTGATCTTTGTCTTTCTCGTGGGGCTGGGACCCTTTCCCGGAGTTCTCGCCCTTGGGATTCATACCGGGGGAGTCCTGGGCAAGCTTTTCGGCGAGGTCCTAGAGGATGTAGACGCCCAGCCGATTGAATCGCTTCAATCCACGGGCGCCAATAGGTTGCAGATCCTCTTCTACTCCATTCTTCCCCAGGTGCTTCCCCAATTTATATCCTACACGCTCTACCGCTGGGAGGTGAACATCCGCGTCGCCGCGGTGCTGGGTTTTGTCGGCGCCGGGGGTTTGGGACAGAGAATTCACATCGCGATCAATCTGTTCTTCGGGAATCAGCTCCTAACGCTTATCATCGCCATCTATATCCTGGTGACCGCTGTCGACTATCTCAGCGCGTATCTCAGGAGGAAGGTGATCTGATCAGACTTAGCTCCTGCTCATGAAAGCCAGATTCTTCGCTACGCTCAGAATGACCAGAGAGGTTGTCATCCTGAACGAAGTGAAGGATCTCTAGCAAATGGCTGAACACGGTCTTGCGTTAGCGGCGGCGGTCTTGTATGCGGGAAACATGAGCGAGATCCTTTTTGTCGATACGACGCTGCG
>JAHFAP010000208.1 GCA_023250495.1 Deltaproteobacteria bacterium
AAGAGACGGTCGTGGATCTCTACGGCGCAGTGCGGGACGCGTACCTGCAGAGCCGCGCCGCAAAGATCAGGCAATAGACTCGCGCGCCGGCGGCGAATCGTTGAATGAGCGGTGACACAGGAGGTGGGTGTGTGATGAATTTCGATCATGACATGGTTACCGAACTCCATTACCCGGAGCGCCAGCTCCGCTGCAGCCCGGGCCGAAATGGCGGCAATGGCGGGCAAGAGTCTTACAGCGAGAAGCGTTCGAAGGGATGGAGGCTATCATGCCCGCGGTCACCGCGCGCGATTGCCTCATTGTGAGTGTGAGCGCCAGGATGCATCGTCCGGTGGAGTTGGCCCGGGGCGGGACGGCCTCACTCGACGAGGTTGGTGATATTTCCCCGGAACTTCAAATCAAATTGCGCACGGAAAGATACCACGACCGGAGCAACGAAAGGAAGGAACACGGGCTGTAAAAACCGGATCAATCCGGCCCCACGTGAAAAAGAAGCGGCCCTTTCAACCGCCCAACCCGTTAGCCACCCAACCTAACTCAGCGCCTAGCCATTTAGGCGCCGAATCCGTTACTTATATCTTTTCTGCGGCGGTTTCGCCTTAGATGCCAGCTTGGTTCCTTCTTAGCCCAACCCTATGAGTTCAGCCGATTGCATGGCATGCGCCTTGCTTCGTCTAAGGATATAGAGATCAAGGCCGAGAGACACGGGACAGGAAGGAGGAAGCTCATGGAGAGGCAAGAAGCTCTGGAGACCACACTGGGGGATCTGGTTGCAGCGCTGACCGAAGAGGCTGCACCGTATGTCCACGACGATCACGACGTCTATAAAGTGGTTGCTTTCATGCTCACGCATCTCTTGAATCGCTCGGGCACAGCCTCAAGAAGCTGGCAATACTGGCAGTAGAGCGTCTCTTAGACCTCGCCCGTAGTGAGATCGAGAGTGGTCTTGCGAACGACGAATAAGCCGTTAGGACTTTTTCCCTTCAACAAGACGCGCCTTTTGTGTAAAGATCGTGAGCGATGGAAGCAGGAACAGCGGGCACCACTGACGTCGACGCCCATCTCGCGGCCGTTCCCGATGTCGTCGAACCCCTGTGAATCAGCCATGCCCGTAGGAACCTATAGCGACACGCTCCAGCATTCCGGCTTCCGTGCGGGGCTTTTTAAGACTGGCTGCGTATTGGTTGAAAAAAACTGGAGCCACCCGCCGGATTCGAACCGGCGACCTACTGATTACGAATCAGTTGCTCTACCGACTGAGCTAGGGTGGCTCACGACGAGACGGAAAACCGAGTTTAGGTGCGAACGTGGACAAAAGGAATTCGCCGGGTATATTATCAAACAAATCCGCCAATCTACAAGCCGCCGAGTCTCGAAAAACTCCGTCACCTCCAGATGCCTGTTATGGGCTCTGCCTTCTTGTCATTCTCGGTTAGCGTCCCCAAGCCAAGCCCCACCTCGATGGTCTTGAGCAGGTTATAAACATTGTAGTGTTTATCAGAAACTTTGCCGGGGACCACACTGTTGCCGTAGAGCACAGTATAGATATGATTTCTACCACCGCCGAACTTTTCCGCCCTACCCTCATCAAAGGTGACTACAAAGAGCATGTCCTTCATGAATTGGGAATTCTCCCGGTCGATCAGCGGACTAAACGTTTCCTTGAGCCAATGCTCGGCTTGCGCAAGGCGATTGCCATGCCCGCTATCGGGGTTGTTTGGAATGAATAGGGAGAATGAGTGTAATCCATTCTGATTAATGTCCCTCTGCAGCTCAGAGGCGGGAACGATAAACTTGCACCGCTCCGGGTTCTCCCGAATGTTCCTGAAGACGATGAAAGGCTGGTGCCGGCGCACATAGTGGGTCCCGGGATCTGGCGATTTGCTCCCCGCGAAGCAGTGACCGGGGTAGTCCTCGGCATAGGATTTCCAGGTCAAGCCCTTTTCTTCGAGCAAATCCACGATCGTCCTACCGTCTACGCTCTTCACGTTATCAAGTTGCGCCCCATGGGTATCGCCAGAAACCATCGCGATGTAGTTGGGCAAAGACGGATGAGTCAACGCAAAGAAGTTACTTAGGTAAGCCCCGTTTTCCTTAAGCCGGCTAAAGTACGGCTGGTTGAGCACGTCTTCGGCCTCTGCATTCTCAAACACGACAATGAAAACCTTTTGGAACGAAGGCTTCCCGGATGAAACCCCAAGGGCAGCAGAAGTCTGCGCCCCTCCCGCGGGCCGGATCGGAAGTGGCCAAAGGCCAACCGTTAGCACAAATAAAACGATCATGCTTACGTTCGTCTTACGGCTCATGTTCGACTCCAATCACAACTCTGAATTTCAAAGCCTTCAAGCCCAATGCTCGGTTCCGCGTCTCGCTCAATATACGACTCGTGATTCCCATTCTAATGGACCAGAAAAAAAACGCAATTCACGTGTTTATAACATACTCAAATGAAAAGCATGATGACCGATCAACTTGCCGGCGGAGATGAGATTGTGAACGAGTTGCTCTACCGACTGGGCTACGGTGGCTCACTGAGGTTTGAGGAAGTGAAACATAGTAGCGATCACGAACGAGCCGAGATAGGCGGCCAGCATGTCGAAGATAAGCCACAAGCCGGCAACCTGGTCGAGAGTTTCTTTAAGACCGAAGTAGCGGATAGCGAACTGTCCGAGAAAAGAGCCCAGCACGCCCACGAAGAAGTAACCGGCGATGTTTGCCTTTTCCCCATGCGCGACCGTTTTGCTGGCGAGAAATCCAGTGATCAAAGCGACGACCGCGGCCGCCAGGAGATTTTCCTGGAAGTATCGCAAAACCTCTGCGGCGATCTCTCTCATCCGCTTATGCCTTTAGCCGGCGGAGAATCTCTTGCGAGGCTGCCAGGGGTTCCTCAGCGCTCATCACTGCGGAAATCAGGGCGACCCCGCGCGCACCGGTCCTTTTTACCTCGGCGATATTCTCCGGCTTGACTCCTCCAATAGCATAAACGGGAAGGGAAATTTTTCCCACTACTTCCTTCAACGGCCCAGGGCCTTGCGGTTTTCCATGCGCGGCCTTGGAGGGCGTGAAATAGACCGGGCCGAACAGAATAAAATCGGCGCCTGCCCGCTCCGCCTCTAATGCCTCTTTCATTGAGTGAGTAGATGCGCCGATCAGCTTTTTGTCGCCAACCAGTTCCCGGGCAGCGCCGACGGGCATGGAGCCGCTCCCCAATTGAACTCCATCCGCATCGACCGCCAGCGCAACATCGAGGCGGTCGTTGATAAAGAGACCCGCGTCGCAGCGCGCGCAGAGCGCTTTGAGTTTCTCCGCCAGAGCGTAGAGCTCCCTGCCGCTCAAATCCTTCTCGCGCAACTGGACCGCCTTGACTCCGCCGGCAAGCGCTTGCTCGACAACCCAAAGCAGCTCCCGACGCCGCGTCTGCTGGCGGTCGGTAATGAGGTAAAGATCGAACTCAGGGGAGGGCCTTAGCACTTAACCCAGAATGCCATCCAGCGGACTGGAGGCAGTCGCGTACAGTTTTTTCGGAATGCGGCCGGCCAGAAAAGCCTTCCTTCCCGCCTCCACGGCGAGCTTCATCGCTTCCGCCATCAGGATTGGCTCCTTGGCGCCGGCGATGGCGCTGTTCATCAGCACTCCGTCGCAACCGATCTCCATGGCCACCGCGGCGTCCGAGGCGGTTCCGACTCCAGCGTCGACGATCACCGGCGCCGTGGCGTGCTCCAGAATGATTCTAATGTTGTAGGGATTGCGAATCCCCAGACCCGAGCCGATGGGCGCGGCCAGGGGCATCACCGCGGCGCAGCCCATCTCCTGGAGTTTCTTTGCCGTGACCGGGTCGTCGTGAATATAGGGCAAAACCACAAATCCTTCCTTGATCAGGATGCGCGCGGCCTCGAGCGTGGCCGGGATGTCCGGAAAAAGCGTCCGCTCATCTCCGATGACTTCCAGCTTGACCATGTTGCCGACTCCGGCCTCGCGCGCCAAGCGGCAGGTGCGCACGGCGTCGTCGGCCGTGTAGCAGCCTGCGGTATTGGGCAGGATGGCGTATTTTTTCGGATCCAGATAGTCCAGCAGATTTTCTTTGCTGGGATCGGTGATATTGACCCGGCGCACGGCCACGGTCACAATCTCCGCCCCCGAGGCCTCGATCGCCCTTTGGGTCTCGCGGAAATCTTTATATTTCCCCGTCCCGACGATGAGACGCGACCGGTAAGTTCTGTCAGCCAGCTTGAATAGGTCGTTCATTTTTTCACCTCTTATCCTCCGCCGACAAAGTGGACGATCTCAACCGCGTCGCCTTCCTTGAGAAATGTCGCCTCGTGCGCGTCGCGCGCAAGGACGTCGCGGTTCAGTTCCACAACCGCTCTGCCGGGACGGATTCCTAGCTCCTCGAGCAGTAGCGCTACGCTGAGCCCCTCTTTGATCTCCCTCTTCTCGCCGTTGATCTGAACGATCATCCAATAAAAAAACCGCATCCGACTTGACCACATCCAGTGGCCAGGGAATACGGTTTCAAGTTCGTCCCGTCGCTAAACCAAAGGGACTGTGACTCTCACGCTTCCCTACGCCGGCACTATCCGGATCAGGTTCAGAGGGTTACCTGCCTTAGGCAGGCTCTCAGTCCGCCTCCGGCGGACACCCCTAGCATCAAGACACACCTAACAAATGGGTGGGGGCAAGTCAAACCAAGTCCTCGCTTCGCTCGGAATCTCAAATCGCAGATTTCAAATCTCAGATAAACGGCTCAACGGCGGGATGCGAACGGACGGGGCGGCCCCGTCAGCGCCCTACGGTTCTCCGGTGAGCTGATAGGCGGCCCAGTAGAACGGCTCAGGAAACTGCTCCATCGTCTTAAGCTGCGCCTGCCGGAGCGCCTGCGACTTCTTACCTGTTTTCAAATGCTGATAGAACTCCCGTATCAACTCATAACTCGACCGATCATTCACCTTCCACAGCGTCGTCACGATTGAAGGAGTGCCGGCGTAGATAAACGCCCGCGTCAGCCCAACCATCTCATCCCCGTTGCTGAGCTTCCCTAACCCGGTCTCACAGGCTGACAATACCACCATGTCCGCTTTGAGATTCAATGAGAAAATCTCCCCTACCTTGAGACGTCCATCGTCCTTTCCTTCCGGAGCGAGCAACAGAGCAGAACTCATCGGGTCTTCCTCGTTAAGCTCCGCGTGCACGGCAAAGTGCAGCATGTCGTACTTGGGACTGAGCGAGATCGCCCGGGGTTTGCTCGCCTCGGCTCTCAAATAGACCGCGCTCTTAGGATAGACGTTTGCCACCTCTTTCGCTTCTCGCTCGGCAAAGCGAAGATTGTACGCGTCGTCTCCAAGACTAGGATTGCCCATTACCAGGGCCTGTTCGCCGCCGGCTCTTTTCTTCTCTTTCGTAAACTGCATCAAGCTTGCGCTCGAGAGATAGTAGATCGGATAATCCTGAACCAGATACTTTCCCTGGGCCGACATGAGCGCCTGGAACGGCAGATAGTGCAGCACGTCGTGCGGAATGATCAGTAGCTCCTTGCCACGAATGTGCTGCAGCGCCGGCTCGATCAGAAGCTTGTAAAGCTCCTGGGATGAAGTCTTGAATTTTTCCCTCTCCCCGAGCTGAAAGACGCTCTCGCGGAGGCTCCCGACCTTGGCCAGCAAATCCTTGCGGCTTAAAACACTACTGGCAAAACGCACCCTATCTTTCTCCACCACCCACAAAAGCACTCTCTCCCCCACGACAAAATACTCCAGCATCGTCACGCCGGGATCCAGAAGCTCCTGCGCCTGCTTCAACGTCAGCGGCTCGACGCTCATCAACGATGCCTGCTCCTTGTTCTCTTTTCGCACCTTGGCAAGAA
>JAHFAP010000039.1 GCA_023250495.1 Deltaproteobacteria bacterium
TACGCCGACTCCGGAAAGCGGGAGATCGATGATATCCGCCAGGTTCAGCAGACGGCGCATTCCTTCTTCCTCCGCTTTGACCGCAAACGCCACGTCGATAGCAGTGGCATCGATCGCGCCCGCCTTGACGGCCGCGAGTCGCACCGGGCTTTCGCCGGTGACAATAATCTTGACGTCCTTGTCCGGATCGAGGCCGAAGTGCCTGACGGTGACGCGGGCGAGGTAGTCCACGGTGCCGGCGAACGAGTCTACGCCGATCGTTTTGCCCTTGAGATCTTTGCCCGACTTGATATCGCTCCGCACCACGAAGACGTGCAGCGGCTTGGCGGCCATGCCGGTGACGACCTTGACCGGAACGCCGGTCACGGCCGCGCGCAGCGTGGAGCCCCACGCGAGCAGATAATCAATGTCGCCGGAAACCAACGCTTTCACGCCGATTGCGGGCTGCATCTGAACCTTGTCCGCGTTCAATCCTTCGTCTTTAAAAAATCCCTTGCGCATTGCCGCCACGACCGGAAACTCGAACAGACCGCGGCTGGGCGTGCCGATCATCACGCGCTCGGCGGCGAGGACTACAGGCAGGCCGTGTAGCGTGAAGCAAAACCACAAGGGCCATGCCAACGCCACGATAGTTTTCTTGCAGTTCATGGACTTTCTCCTCACAGGAATTTTACAGCAGGCTGAGAAGTTTTCCATACCCTGGCTTTGCCTCTTTGATTTCAAGCATCTTGAGCCCCCACCACGCCGAGGCTTGCACCGTCGTCACAACGGGAATCTTTAAATCGGCCTCAAGAGGCGCGATGGCCTGCAGCGTCTGCCACTTCGGATTGGGAATGTAAATGCCCTCTGCGTCCGGGCGCTCTCGAAATGCTTCTTTGGCCAGGCGCAGAGGAAGCTCGGGCGGCAACTGCGCCATCTCCCTCGGCCCGGGACAAAGAGCGCTCTTGAGGCAGAGCACCTCGAAGCCGTTTTTTTCCAGACGCCGCTTCATCCCGTCGTTGAGACTCTCCCGGTACGGAGTGACGAGGAGAAGCTTTTTAACGCGCAAAACCTGAAGCGCCGACTCTGCAGCCTCCTGCCCTGTGGTCACTGGAACGCCGGTTTCCAGTTCCAGATCCCGCGCTAGGCTGCTGGTTCCTTCACCTTGATCGGAGGTCACCAGAGGCGAGCCCCCGAGGACGAGCGCTCCCACACCCGACTTGACCAGCCCGCGCGCCGCGCGCCCTACAACCTCCTGTGCTTTGCGGAATTCCTGCGGCGTATGCTCCTCGACGCCGAGAGTGGCGAAGATGACATTCACGCCCTCCGGGACTATTTTGAACCAATCCTGAGCTTCATCGAGATAGGTAGGGGTGACCGCGCCGATCTGTCCTCTTGCGCCGCGCATCTCGCTATTCCAGCCTGACGTTTTTCTTGAAGTCGTAATCAGTGGAAAAATCGCTCTCGAAGGTCCACAAGACTCTGCTTTTGTCCCAGCCGCCACCGAAGCTCTTCTTAAGGAACGTGAGCAGAAGCTTCCAGGCATCCGTGGCCGCTTCTTTGCGGTAACGGCCCGGCATCGTGTCATTGAGCCAGCCATGCGGGGCATCGCGATAAATTCGGACGTGAAAGCTCTTCTTGTGCTGCTCCAGACAACCGCGGAATCTCAGAACGTCATCCACGGAGATGATGTGGTCCGCCTCGCCGAAGACGCCCAGGAGAGGACAGGAGATTTTTTGCAGCAGAGCTTCGATCGGCTCCGGCCGGTACTCGTCCGTCGTCCACTCCTTGCCACCGGCGGCGCCGTAAAAAACGACGCAGGCCGAGAGATCGTCGCGGTGGGCTGCAGGCAGCAAAGCATGGCGGCCGGTCTGGCACACACCCATGATCCCGATCCGCGACGGATCGACCGAATCGAGCTTCTTCAAATATTCGATTGCCCTTCCCAGATTGTCAAGCACTTCAGTGTCGCGCAGCTCGACGCGGACGTCTCCGCGCTGCAGAGCCTTTTTATCCCCGGTGAAACGCCAAAAAAGATCCGGCGCAAGACCCACGTAGCCGGCCCGGGCCAACTTCGCGGTTAAATCCTTCGTATGCTGCACCACCCCGTACCTCTCGTGGAGAAGGATCACGGCGGGCCGCTTCCCTTTAGCTCTAGGCAGAGCGCGAAAGGCACTCATCCCGCTGGGCAAGCGCACGGTTGAAGATGAAAGCGGCGACGATTTTTTTTGCTTCGCCATCGTATCCCCCTATCACTCACGCGCGGTCGCGCTTACTTTTTCTCGGCCATGCCCTGCTCGTAAACGCCGCGGTGCATGACGCCATAGAGATCCACGGCGGTGAGAGCGCAGTATTCGAGGTTGTAACCTTCGCGCACGTCCGCGTAGCCGTCTTGGAGAATCCGCTCCATCACCGCGCGATTGAAGCTGCCGTGGCCCATCACACCTTCGTCATGCTCCTTGAGGTCCGCCTCTTCGTGCGTGGAAAAATAGATCGCCTGCTCGCGGCTAAATCCATAGTGGCCGGTCAGGGCCCGATACCAGCTTGCCGCCCAGTGGCCGATCGGCTCTTCGGTCAGCATCGAAAACCACCACTCGGCCACGGTGCCCTCCCACAGAAGAGCGCGCTTGAAATCGAGGATCGCGCGCGCCTCGGGCAGCATCGGCTGGCGCAAGACATCTACTTCGGAAAGTCCCAAAGCCTCGGCGGTCTGCAGCATGACGAGGACATGGCCCGGCGGCTTTGGGTGGATGAATTCATCAGCTACCTTAGCGCCGAACGGTCCGAGAAGGTCGGTGTGCCTTTTGAAGAAGCCGAGGTGCTTGTGATACGAGGCGGCGATCAGCGTGTTGATCTCGATGGTGAAGGCGCCCCAGTTTCTGAAAAAGAGCTGGATCACTGAAATGGGCAAGCTCCCGTCTGTCAGAGATTTCATGAACGCTCCCTGAGTTACTCGCTCGTTCCAGCGCCGCACGACCTTGGCGTTGACCTCGTCTACGTAGGCCTTGGCCTCTTGAGCACTCATCTTGACGGCCAGTTGCGGAGTCTTAGCTTCCATACTTTTCTCTCTCACTCAATTGCGCCAAGCATTATCTTGCAGGAGAAATAGAGTCAAGGCTAGAGTCCTCGCTGCGCTCGGAATCTCAGATCCCAGATTTGCGATCCGAAATTTGCGATTTGAGATGCCCGAAGGGCTTGGCTCCCGCTGAGGGCAGATCCTTCCTCGGGAGGAAACTTCTTCAGACTTGCCATGATTTTCCCGAACGCTTATATTCGGGCCGATGAAGTTGCGAAACGACTCCGTATTTGTGGGCGAGCTTACTACCATTGGGCGGCGCACGGGCCTTCCGCGCACGGTGGAGCTTAGAATGGTTTATCTCGACGGCAGATTTTATGCCGCCTCAAGCAGCATTCAGCGAAAACACTGGTGCCGGAACATGCTGAAGAATCCCACTGTAGAAGTCAAAGCTGGAGATGACCGTTTTCCCTGCCAGGCGCGCCAGGTCGCCGATGAAAAACTCCGCCTCCGCGTCCTCAACCTGCGCGACTCGCCTCCACTGTTGGAGCGCGCGGTCTTCGAAATGACCCCGCGAGAGCCCTCCTAGCCAACCGCCGCCCCGGCAGGATGGCTACTTCTTTTCTTTCCCTTTTTGCTCTTGGGTGTTCTTCTCCAGATTCTCCACGCCCTTCTGCATCCCTTCATACATCTTTTTCTCTTTTGCCATCCCTTCCTGGAGCACCTTCTTAATCTCAGCATCCCTATCGGCCGAGCTTTTGTCGTCCTTCCCGCAACCTACGCCTATGATCCCGATCAGGACTGAAAAAATAAATCCTTTAACCCAACTTCCCATGAGGCACCTCCTTTTCCAATCCGATAGATCTATACGAAAGCTACTCAATTGTGCGCCCACTTAACCTGGGCAAGTAAGACGCCCCGCTTTTCGTAGCCTGGCTAGAGATAGCCCAGCTACAGATCCCCACCCACCGCGGGCTTTCCCGGTCCGGCAAGGAGAAGGGCGAGCAGGCCGCCGAGAAGAGCGAGGTTGAGGTCGTAGCCGCCGGCAAACCCCTTCGGCAGAGTTACTGTAACCATGGCCACGGCCATAACCCCTGTAAGCAGAAGCGCCGCCAGCCGCGTGCCGGTTCCGAGGAGAATGGCCAGCCCGCCGAAGAACTCAATGGCTGCAACCATAGGGGCCATAATCCCAGGTAGAGGAACCCCAGCCTGCTCCAGAAACCCGGCGAACCATTTGAGATCGGAGAGCTTCAGCCAGCCGTAGGTGAGGAAAACGATGCCTATGAAGATCCTTAGGACGAAAACCGAGTAGTCACGACATGGACCGAATATTTTTTCCAGCATACGCCCTCCTTTCAGTTCACACGTAATACGCCTAACGGTTTCCAACTCCTCCCGCGATTAAACTCCCGCTCTCTTTGCTGCTTCTTGAATCGCCCTGGCGGCATACAGGCGCGCAAGATCGGCGCGAAATTCGCCAGAGGCGTGGATGTCCTCCATAGGGTCAACGCCCTGGGCGGTGTGGGAGGCCGCCTCTTCGATCAGGCTTGGGTTGAGATTTTTTCCTCTGAGCCGCCGCTCAACTCCTTTGGCGCGAAATGGCTTGGCAGCCAGGCCGGCCACGCCGATGCCGATATCCTCGCAAATTCCGGAAGCGCTTAGCTTCAGCCAAACCGCCACGCCGACAAGGGCAAACCCCGAGGCCTTTTGCGGCGCCTTCAAATAGGCTGTCCCGCAGCGACCGGACAACAGCGGGACGCGGATCTCGGTAAGGATCTCGGTCGGACTTAACGCCGTGGCCATAAGGCCAAGAAAAAAATCTTCGGCCTTGAGCCGACGCTCTCCTTGGGGCCCGGTCGCTCGCAGCTCCCCGGCGAGAGCAAGAATAGGTGCGGGCATATCTGCGGCCGGATCCGCGTGCGCGAGACTCCCGCCGATCGTTCCCCGATTGCGCACCTGAACATCACCGATCACACGCGCTGTCTGAGGCAGCAGCGGGCACTTTTCCTTAAGCAGCTTTGAGCTCTCGATCTGGTAGTGCGTGGACAGCGCGCCAATGAGAATCTTGTCGCCCTCCTGGGAAATAAGGCCAAGGCTGGGAATTCTGCCTAGATCAACGAGCAACGTTGGGCTCGCCAGCCTGAGCTTCATCAGCGGAAGGAGGCTGTGGCCGCCAGCCAGGAGTTTCACCTCTTCTCCATGAGTACCAAGAGCGCGGATCGCTTCCTCCAAAGTCGCAGGCGCGAGGTAATCAAAAGCCGCCGGGATCATCGTCTGCCTCCAGCGCTTGCAGCTTCCTTCGCCTGACACAAACGCCAGATCTTCTCCGGTCTAAGCGGCATGTCGATGTGGGTGACACCGAAGGGAGAGAGCGCGTCCACCACCGCATTGACGATCGCCGGCGTGGAGCCGATCGTGCCGGCCTCGCCCACTCCCTTGGCTCCCAGCGGATTTACCGGTGTGGGTGTCTCGGTTCGGGCCAGCTCGAATCGCGGCACATCTTTCGCCCTCGGCAGCGCGTAATCCATCAGGCTTCCAGTAAGGAGCTGACCATTCTCATCATAGATCACCTCTTCGTAGAGGGCCTGTCCCAGTCCCTGAGCGATGCCGCCCTGTATCTGGCCATCGACGAGGAGCGGATTGATGACCTTGCCGCAATCATCCACGGCAACATATTTTTTTATCTCCACAGCTCCCGACTTGGGATCAACCTCAACCACGCAGATGTGCGCGCCGAAGGGAAACGTGAAGTTGGAAGGCTCAAAGACAGCCGTGGCGGAAAGTCCCGGCTCCATCTTTTTGGGGAGCTTTCTCGCCATATGGGCCTCAAGGGCGATTTGCTCCAGCGTGATCCCCTTCTTCGGCACCCCTTTGACGCTGAACTTCCCATCCGCAAAGACCAGATCTTCCAGGTCAGCCTCAAAGAGATGCGCGGCGATCTCGCGCGCTTTCTCCTTGACCCTCTGCGCGGCCTGCAGCACCGCGGTCCCGCCGACTGCAGTTGCGCGACTCCCGAAAGTTCCGATGCCGCTCGCAACGACAGCGGTGTCGCCGTGAATCACGGTAATGTCATCAATCTCCACCCCAAGCTCATCCGCCACGATCTGAGCGAAGGAGGTCTCTTGCCCTTGACCATGCGGTGAGACCCCCGTGAGAATCGTTACCTTTCCGGTGGGCTCCACTCTCACCGCCCCATACTCCCAGCCTCCGGCAGGCATCGCCGCCGAAGGCCCCATGGCGCAGATCTCCACGTAGGTAGAGAGGCCGATCCCCAGGTATCTTCCCTGACTTCTCAGCCTCTTCTGCTGGCGCTTCCACTTCTCATAACCGACAAGCTTGAGCGCCTTGTCCAGCGCGAGCTGATAGTTGCCGCTGTCGTAAACTAAACCCGTCGCAGTTTTGAACGGAAATTCCTTCGGCTTGGGAAAGTTTTTCCGCCGGATCTTGACCGGATCCATTCCCAGCTCCCGCGCCACCCGGTCCATCATGCGCTCCACGACATAGGTCGCCTCCGGCCTGCCGGCGCCGCGATAGGCGTCGGTGGACATCTTATTGGTGAATACTCCGGTGACCTCGATGCTGATCGCTGGGATCTTATAGGCGCCTGAGAGCATGAGGCCGGTGAGAGGCGGGATACCGGGCGTGAGGAGCTGATGATAAGCGCCGATGTCGGCGATGACTCTGTATTGCAATCCCAAGATCGTCCCGTCTCTCTCCGCCGCCACCTCTACCTCGCCCACCTGTCCCCGCCCGTGAATGGTCGCCTGGATATTTTCCCTGCGCCCCTCGATCCATTTGACGGGCCGGTTGAGCTTCATGGCGAGATAACCCAACAACGCCTCTTCGGCATAGACGTTGAGCTTGCTGCCAAAGCCCCCGCCCACCTCCGGCGCGATCACGCGGACATAGTTTTCGGGGAGCTTGAGCATCAGCGATAGCTGCGTTTTAAGAAGATGGGGAATCTGGGTGGAGGACCAGAGCGTCAGCTCCCCTTCGCCGGGAAAGTAGCGCGCCACAACCCCGCGCGGTTCGAGCGCGATCGGAGCCAGGCGCTGATGCACCAGGCGTTGCTTTACCACCTTGTCAGCATCCTTGAAGACCTTGCTCAGATTTCCCTGCTTGAGCGTCCAGCGGAAGGCCACATTGTCGGGCCATTCAGAATGGATGACCGGACTTTCTCGCCCCAGCGCTTTCTCCGGATCGGAGACTACCGGCAGAGGCTCGTAATCGACGCGTATCCGGTCGAGAGCGTCAGTAGCCGCATAGCGATCCTCAGCGACCACGGCCGCCACTGCTTCGCCGACGAAGCAGACCTTGTCCGACGCCAGAACCGCGCGCTTGGGAACCCTGAGAGTGGGATTCTGGCTCGCCACGGGCACCGCTCCTACCCGGTCGCCGATGTCGCTGCCGGTGAAGACCGCAACTACCCTCGGAACCTGCAGCGCCGCTTCAGTTTGAATACCCTTAATCCGCGCATGCGCGTACGGGCTTCTCAGGATCGCCACATGAAGGATACCCGGCAGGCTGATGTCGTCCACGTAATGCGCGAGACCGCGAATCAATCTCGGATCTTCCCGCCGCCTGACCTTGGCGCCGACGAGCTTACTTACCGGCATGGCTTTTCTCCCAAATTTTGGATCTTCGATTTTGGATTTTAGATTGGGTCCAAAATTCTATTGCCTACTGCCTTCTGCCTCAATTTTTTCGCCGCGTACTGGACCGCATCCACGATGTGCTGATAGCCGGTGCAGCGGCAGAGATTCCCATCGATGGCGTGGCGAATCTCGTCCTCGGAAGGCTTAGAATCGCGCAACAGGAGTTGATAGGTGGAAAGGATCATGCCGGGCGTGCAGTAGCCGCACTGAAGCCCGTGACATTCCCAAAAGCCCTCCTGGATCGGGTGCAGCTCCTCACCCTGAGCCAACCCCTCGATCGTCAGGACTTCTCCGCCGTCGGCCTGGACTGTTAGAACCGTGCAGGATTTCACCGCCGCACCGTTCAGCATGATTGTGCAGGCGCCGCAGATGCTGGTCTCGCAGCCGATATGCGTGCCGGTCAACCCGACAACATCGCGGAGGTAATGGACCAGCAAAAGCCGCGGCTCGACCTCGTGGCTATAGGCAGTCCCGTTGATGCGAATGGAGACCTTGGTTCTCGCCGCCACTGTTTTTTTTCCGCAGACCCTTTTGCTATTATCTATAGCCCAATGGCACACCCGCGATCAAGGTTCCTCTGGCTGTTCTTTTTGCTTCTCGCCCTGCCCTACAGCGGCCTAACTCAAGGACCCCCCAGCGCCCGCAACAACCTCAAAGCCAGTCCGGGCCTCGCGATCACGGACATCGGGAACTGGAAAGTAATCCAGAAGGGAACCGAGTTCCGCAAGGTCACTCTGGAGCGAGCCGAGCCGCACCATCTGATCGATCTCAAGCTCGTTCGCTTCGATACCCGCTGGATCGTGCCGCGCATCGTCCGCAGCCTGCTGTACAACCTCAAGGTGTCCAACGTCAAGACCCTGGTGGAAAAGAGCGGGGCAACGGCCATGATCAACGCCAATTACTTCGACGAAAAGGGAACGCCGCTTGGATTTCTCAAGAGCGCCGACGAAGTGAACCCGAACGTCTCCAAGAGCGCCATCTACACCGGCATCTTTGGCATAAAGGACCATCTCCCCTTCATCGTCCACCGCGATCAATTCGTCCCCCAGCAAGCCGACGAGGGCCTCCAGGCCGGGCCGTTGCTGCTGATGAAAGGCTCACCTTTAACCGTCACGCGCGGCGCCGGCAGACAATTCCGCCGCTCCGTGATAGGCATCGACTCGGATCAAAAGCTGATCATCGCGGTGACGGA
The DNA here is from genome assembly GCA_023250495.1 of Deltaproteobacteria bacterium. Taxonomy (GTDB): domain Bacteria; phylum Desulfobacterota; class Binatia; order UBA9968; family UBA9968; genus JAHFAP01. The sequence goes on from JAHFAP010000039.1 coordinate 8,843, forward strand.
CACCCTGTTCGGGGGATTGACCTGGGTCGAGCTGCAGGAATTCTTCGGCTCAGCACAGTGGCACGTGCAGACATCCGATCTGCTCAACCTCGACGGCGGCGGCTCAGCCCAGCTCTATGTCAGAGGAGTTCAGTTCGAGGAGTATGTGCCGGGAACCGCGGAGGTGCCGGTCGCTATCGGCTTCTTTCAAAAATAGTTTGGGGTTTCGAGTTGCGAGTCCCGAGGCGAGAACAACGGGAAAGCGGAAACGCGAAACTCAGTGCAGAGAGATGAAGGAGATCCGGCTCAGATCCAGGGCTGGCGCGGGCAGAACTCCCAAGTAGACGGTTCCAAGCACGGCAATGGCGATGGCGAGATAAAGATAAGGCGCGCGGGCAAACGGCTTCCCCTCCGCTCCGCCCTCCTCCATGTACATCATCACGATCACCCTGAGGTAATAGACTACGGAAAGCAGGCTGTTCAGCGCGCCGATGATTGCAAGATCTATGTGGCCGGCAACGACCGCTGAGCGGAAGAGATAGAATTTTCCGGTGAACCCGGCGAGCGGCGGAAAGCCGGCGAGAGAAAGCATGAAGAGCGACATGGCCATTCCCAAAAATGGCCGCTTGAAGCCGAGGCCGGCGAAATCGCTGTACGCCTCGTGGTCATTTTCCCCTTCCTTCAAGGCGATGAGCACGCCGAACGCCCCAAAGGTCATCGCCGCGTAGCTTAGCAGATAGAACAGCAGCGCCTGACCGCCGCTCTCGCCTCCGGCGACGAGGGCTATCAGCAGGTAACCGGCATGGGCGATGCTCGAGTAGGCGAGCATCCGCTTCACGCTCGACTGCGAGATGGCCAGGAGATTTCCCACGGTCATGGTGAGAATCGCCAGCGCCTTTAGCGGCAAGGTCCACTCGGATTGCAGCGGCGACAACTGGTAGAGAAAAATTCGCGCCCAGCCGGCGAAGGCAGCCGCTTTGACTGCAACCGCCATAAAGGCCGAGACCGGCGTCGGCGCCCCGTCGTAAACATCCGGCACCCAGAAATGGAACGGCACCGCCGCGACTTTGAAGGCCAGCCCCACGAATAAGAGAAAAACGCCCGCAGAAAGGATGATCGACCCGTGACTTTTGGTCTGGCCCAGCGCCGAGGCGATGCGGCCGAGGTGGGTCGAGCCGGCCGCGCCATAGATGAGCGCAATCCCATAGAGCAGAAAGCCGGTCGCGAACGCGCCGATGAGAAAGTATTTCATCGCCGCCTCGCTCGCCTGACTGCGCTCGCGCCACATGCCGGTCAAAATATAGACGCCGATCGACATCGTCTCCAGACCGAGAAAAAAGAGGATGAGATCGTTGGCCGCGGCCATGAGGATCATCCCGAAGGTGCTTAGGAGAACGAGGGCATAGAATTCGCCTTCATGGATGTTGGTCTCTCTGACGTAGTGGACCGACGAGAGAATCGTGATCGCGGCAGCGCCAAGAAAGAGCTCGGTGAAGAAGAGCGCAAAGTCGTCCAGCAGGATGCTATCCTGAAAGGCGCCTTCGTGACTCCCCCAAAGGAAAAGAGCCATGCCTCCCGCGAGCGCCAAACCGATAAGGCTGATCCAGACGAGCAGCCCCTTTTCATCCTTGCGGATAAATAGATCCAGCAGCAGCACACTCAGCGCCGTCAAAACCACTTCGGCGGACGGCAGCAGCGGTGCGAGATTAGTTTCCACGGGCCGCTTTCTCCTCGTCGCTCGCCTCGCCGCGAATCAGCGGAACCGCCAGCTTCTGGCTCTCGACTCGCTGGATGACCAGCCGAACCGAGCTTTTCATCCGGCTCAAGAAGGGCTGAGGGTAAATGCCCATGAAAAAGATCAGGCCTACGATAGGCGCGAGCATGAAGATCTCCCTGGAGTTCAGGTCTTGGAGCCGCTGGTTCTCCGGCCGGGCCAGAGGACCGAAGACCACGCGGCGGAACATCCACAGCATATAGATCGCTCCCAGCACCACGCCGCTCGCCGCGACCGCCGCCCACAACGGGGACACCTCGAACGCGCCCAGCAGGATGAGAAACTCGCCGACAAAGCCGTTGAGCCCAGGAAGACCGATGGAAGAGAGGGTGACCACGAGAAAAAATGATGAAAAGACCGGGAGCTGCTTCCACAGTCCGCCGAAGTCGTCGATCATGCGCGCGTGCCGCCGCTCGTAGATCATGCCGACGATGAGAAACAGCGCGCCGGTGGAGAGACCATGATTGAGCATCTGATAGAGCGCGCCTTGAATTCCCTGAAGATTGAACGTGAACAGCCCCAGCATGACGAAGCCGAGATGGCTCACCGAAGAATAGGCGACGAGCTTCTTAAGGTCCTCCTGCATCATGGCAACCATCGCGCCATAGATGATCCCGGTGAGCGCCAGGGCGGCGATGAACGGCGCCGCGACGAGCGCGGCCTCGGGAAACAGAGGAATCGCGAAGCGCAAAAAACCGTAGGTCCCCATCTTTAGGAGAATGGCCGCCAGGATGACCGAGCCGGCGGTGGGCGCTTCCACGTGAGCGTCCGGAAGCCAGGTATGGAGCGGAAAGAGCGGGACCTTGATCGCAAAGGAAAGGGCGAAGGCCAGGAACAGCCACATCTGCTCGTCGTAGGGGAGATGGAGATGGGCGATCCGCAGCAGATCGAAGGTTAGGCGCTGCGTCACCTGAAAATTGCGCGTCGCCAGAAAGATTATTCCGACCAGCATGAGCAGGCTGCCGGCCATGGTGTAAATCACGAACTTGACCGCGGCGTAGATGCGGCGCGGGCCGCCCCAGACCCCGATGAGAAAATACATCGGCACCAGCATCACTTCCCAATAGACGTAGAAGAGAAACAGATCGAGGGCGACCAAAGCGCCGAGCATGCCGGTCTCCAGGAGCAGCATGAAAAAGAGATACTCCTTGATCCTCTCGCGGATGGTCCAGGATGCCAGGATCGTGATCGGCCCGAGAAACGTAGTGAGCAAAACCAAAAAAAGACTGAGCCCGTCGATGCCGACGAAGTAATCGATCCCGTAGGCAGGAATCCAGGCAAGCCGCTCGACAAGCTGCATCTCGCCAAGATTGGGATCGAAGCGGTAGAGGATCCAGAGCGACTGGAGAAACGTCAACAGGGCGACACTCAACGCTGCTTGCAGAAGCGCGGAATTCCTGCTCCTTGGGATCACGAGCAACCCCAGGGCCCCCAACGCGGGCAGAAAGACAAGCAGGCTTAGATCGCTCATGCACTCACCGTCCCAAGAGATAGGCAAATATCAGCAGCGTTCCGGCGAGGAAGGCGAACAGGTAATGCTGCACGTCGCCGCTCTGGATGCGCCGCCAGGAGAGGCTGCCCGCGCGGATCGTGCTGGCGACGCCGTTGACGAACCCGTCGATGAATCCCGGATCGAAGATCTGCGCCAGCCATCGCGCGCATGCCGTGAAAGGCCGAACGAAAACGCAATCGTAAATCTCGTCGACGTAGTATTTGTGGGCGAGCCAGCGGTAGATCGTCGTCGCGGCAATTCGCTCTGCAACCCTGCTCTCGCGGCCGTAGAGAAGGAACGCGAGCAAGAAGCCCAATGCCGCGATCCCCAAAGTGAGAGCCATAAGGAACAGCTCTCCGCCTGGCGCTGCATCATCCACCGCCTCCTGGACGCCGAGAACCGACTGAAGCCACGGGTCCCAGACGCTTCCCCACATAAAATCCGGCGTTCCCAACCAGCCGGCGAAGATCGATCCCAGCGCGAGCAGCACGAGCGGCACCGTCATCGCGGCAGGCGATTCGTGGAGGCGAGCCTTGGCTGGCTCTGCTACGCGGCACGCGCCATGAAACACCATGAAGAGCTGGCGGAACATATAAAAGGCCGTGAGCCCGGCGGTGAGCCAGGCCAGCAGCCAGAGCTGGGTGGAGCCATTGGGGCTCGCATAGGCCTGCCACAGAATCTGGTCTTTGGAAAAAAATCCCGCGGTGAGCGGCGCGCCTGAGATCACTAACGCAGCGACGAGGTAGGTCCAGTAGGTCGTCGGGAGATAGCGCCTGAGACCTCCCATCTTCCTCATGTCCTGTTCTCCTCCCAGAGCGTGGATGACGCTCCCCGAGCCAAGAAACAGACAGGCCTTGAAGAAGGCATGGGTGAAGAGATGAAAGATCGCCGCGCTGAAGGCGCCCACGCCGGCGGCCAGAAACATGTAGCCCAATTGGCTCACCGTAGAATAGGCCAACACCCGCTTGATATCATTTTGCGCCACGGCGATGGTCGCCGCAAAAAAGGCGGTCAGCGCGCCGATCGTAGCAATGACGGCGAGAGTCGCAGGGGCCAGAGAGAAAAGAAAGTGCAGGCGCGCGGTCATGTAAACGCCCGCGGTCACCATGGTAGCAGCATGGATCAGAGCACTGACCGGCGTTGGACCCTGCATCGCGTCGGGAAGCCACACGTAGAGCGGGATCTGGGCCGACTTTCCCGTGGCCCCGGCAAAGAACAGCAGCGTGATCAGTGTCACGCTCTCAGGCCGCAGCAGATGGGCGGCGCGCTCGAGCTCGGAGAAATTGAGAGTCCAGACGCCCTGGCGGCCCATCTCCCAGAAAAGCAGCAAGACTCCCAGGAGAAAACCGAAGTCGCCGATGCGGTTGACGATGAAGGCCTTGTTCCCGGCGATCGTGTTGGTGTGATCCTCGTACCAGAATCCGATCAGCAGATAGGAGCAGAGCCCGACTCCCTCCCAGCCGACAAAGAGCAGCAGCAGGTTGTCGGCCAGGACCAGCAGCGACATGAAGAAGACGAAAAGATTGAGGTAAGCGAAGTAGCGGGTCATCCCTTCGTCGTCGCCCATGTAGCCTAAGGAGTAAACGTGGATGAGGAGACCGATGCCGGTGATCACCAGGAGCATGACCGCGGTCAAAGCGTCGGCTTGAAAGGAGAGCTGCGCCTTGAACGGCTCGGAATCGATCCAGATAAAGAGCACATCCCGGAAGACGCCCGACGCGGGAAGAAGCCAGAAAACCGCCAGAGAGACGAGAAACGACAGCGCCACGGCGCCGCAGGCCAGAAACCCGGCGAACTGCGGTCGTAGGCGCGCGCCGAACAAAATATTCAGCGCCGCACCCGCTAACGGGATGAGTGGGATGAAGCGAAGGAGGCCAAACTGTTCCATCATCGATTTCCGGCTCGGGGTTTTAAATTCAATCCAAAATTCACAATTCAAAATTAAACATTTGTAGCTCTACCATTTGAGCAGTTGCATCTCCCGAGGATCGAGGCTCCGGCGGTGGCGGAAAATGGAGATGATGATCGCCAGTCCCACCACGGCCTCGGCTGCGGCGACCGTCATGACGAAGAATACAATCACCTGTCCCTCCATCGAGCCGAGATATCGCGCGAAAGCGATAAAGGTCAGGTTCACGGCATTCAGCATGAGCTCAATAGACAGGAGAATCACGATGAAGTTGCGCCTGATGACGACGCCGGCGACGCCGATGGCAAATATGATCGCGCTCAGCACAAGATAATAATTCAGCGGCGCCATGATTCCTTCAGCCCTCCCTCTTTGCCAGCGCCACCGCGCCTATGATCGCGACTAAGAGCAGGACGGAGGCGATCTCAAACGGCAGCGCGAAGTCGGTGAAAAGACTCTGAGCGAGCGTCTCCGGGCCGCCGAAGGCCGCGGCCACGGGCGGCTGCCCGGACGGCGAGGGCCGATAGAAAAACAGCGAAACCAGTTCCAAGAGCAGCGCCACTGCCGCCAGCGAGCCGAGAGTCCACCAGGCGATCCGCCGTCCTTCCAAAGCGGCCGGGTTGAGCAGCATGATGACGAAAAGAAACAGGATCATGATCGCCCCGGCGTAGACCAGCACCTGCAGGATCGCCAACATCGGCGCATCCAGCGTGAGAAACAGGACCGCGACGAAGAAAAGCGTCGCCGCCAGCGCCATGGCGCTATGGACCACGTTGCGCGGAAAGATCACCAGCAGCGAAAAGATCACCGACAGTGAGGCGAGAATAAAAAAGAGAATCATGTCTCCGCTCATGGTTTGACAGAGAGCTGCTGCCGGAGAACGATCCAGACCGCAGTGACGACTACGTTGACCAGCGCGACAGGCAGCATCATCTTCCAGCCCAAGCGCATCAACTGATCATAGCGAAAGCGAGGAAGGCTCCAGCGCAGCAGGATCTGCAGCCAGCAGAAAAAGAGGACCTTGATGGTGAAGGCTCCTACCTGGAGGACGACCACCGCAAGATGCGGCAAAAGCAGCGCGCCGCCCCAGGGAAAGTGGAAGCCGTCGCGCATGAGATAGGGGAGTTGCCAACCGCCGAAAAAAAGCGTGGTGATGAGGCCCGCCGCGGTGACGATCTCGGCAAACTCACCGACGAAAAACATCAGGAACTTTCCGCCGGAGTATTCCACGTGATAGCCGGCGACGAGCTCCGATTCGCCTTCGGGCAGATCGAACGGTGTTCGCTTGGTCTCCGCGACCGCGGCAGTGAAGAAGAGCAAAAAGGCGACCGGCTGGAGGAAAAATCCCCAGGCGGGAAGCCATCCCCAGAAGAGCTCTCCCTGCGCCCGCGCGATCTGCTGCAGTTCGAGAGTCCCATAGGCCATGATTACGCCGATGACGGAAAGGCCCATCGCGATCTCGTAGGAGATCATCTGCGCCGCTCCTCTCACCCCTCCGAGAAGAGAGAACTTGTTGTTCGAGGCCCACGCGCCGACCACGATTCCGTAAACGCTCAGAGAAGCCATGCCGAAGATATAGAGGATGCCGATGTTGAGGTTCGCCACCTGGAGATTGATCTGGCGCTCGCCGACGACCAGGACGTCGCCGAACGGAATGACGGCAAAGGTGACCAGCGCGGGAAAAAGGGCGAGGCAGGGAGCCAAGGTGTGGAGCAGCCTGTCGCCCTGTGGCGGGATGAAATCCTCTTTGGTGAGAAACTTGATCGGATCCGCGAGCAGCGTGTTGACCAGCCCCAAGCCGGCGAAGCCCAAGACCGAAGCCCGGTTTGCGCCGATGCGATCTTGAATGAGAGCGCTTCCCTTGCGCTCGATCCAGCCCAGAAGGCCGGCCAGATTGAGCACCATGAAGAGGACAAGAAAGACCTTGGCCGCGATGATCCCGAGGTCGATGATCATAGCTGTTTTGTCTCGCCGCCGAGCTGGACTCCTTGATCTCCGATCTCGTCGTAGCTCAGTCCCCTGTAGTCCGGGAGCTCTTGAGCGAGCGCCTCGAAGATCTCCGCCGGGCTTGAACAGCGCGTTTTCTCCCCGGTCCTGACCAGCAGGCGAGAAAAGATCTCCCAGTCCTGAAGCGCCCCTGAAGGCGGGACCAAAGCCGCGTTGAGTTTCTGGACTCTTCCACGGCGGTTCGTGTAGCTGCCCTCTTTTTCCGCGAAATGGGTGGAGGGAAGAACCACGTGCGCCAGCCTCGCCGTAGGACTCAAGCGCGTATCCTGGACCACGAGGAAGGAAAGCTTTTCCAAGGCGCCTTTGATTTTCTCCCCATCGCCAGGAAGAGAGACGAGATCCTCGCCGACAATATAAGCGCTACGAAATTTGCCTTCGATGAGTTGGCGCAGGAGCGGCTCGAAGCCGCCGCCGGAGCTGACGCCCATGTCGCGCGCCCCGCGAAAGTTAGGCGAGCGATCCGGGCTCTTGAGAACTTTCTCTACTTCGGTGAGCACTCTTTCCCGGTAGAAAACTTCGAGCGCGGCCTGTGGAGAAATCTTTTTCATCAAACGGGCGAAGAGGAACGCCTCTTCGTTGGTGTTCCTCCCCGACAACACCGCCGCAGCTGGCGCAGCCGCGCTGAGACCTGAGAGCGCCGCCTGGAGCGCGCTCTCCCAGTCCGTCGGCACGAGGCCGCCCTCATGACGGATCAAGGGAGTGGAGAGGCGGTCGCCGTCAGTGAGGGAATGAAAACAGTAGCGCCCCTCGTCGCAGATCCAGTGGCTGTTGACCTCTTCATTGACGCGCGGCTTGAAGCGGGCGACGCGGTTCTGGTAGCTCTCGATCGAGATGTTGCATCCCGTGCTGCAGCCGGGACAGATCGACGGCGTCTTCTCCAGATACCAGACCCTCACCTTGAAGCGGAAATCGCGGTCCGTAAGCGCGCCGACGGGACAGATGTCCACGACGTTGGCCGAGAGCGGGTTATCCAGCGCCTTCCCCGGAAACAGCGCGATGGTCGATTGATCGCCCCGGTTCACGACCGTGAGCTCATCGGTATGCGTAACTTCCTGCACGAAGCGCACGCAGCGAGTGCACTTGATGCAGCGCTCGCCGTCGA
>JAHFAP010000209.1 GCA_023250495.1 Deltaproteobacteria bacterium
GCCTGTCGAGCTTCCCCCCTGCGGTTAACATCCATAGCCCGTTCTCCGCTGGACAGACGTCCCAAACTTCCTGCGAATAGACGAGCTTCGTCTCGGTCTTTCCGCTTGCCGGATGGTGCGCGGCTACCAGGCGATGCTTCGGCGCGGCCAGCCAAAGCACGCTCCCATCATGCTTCATCCCGGCAATAGAGATGCTTTTGAGCTCCAGCATTTTCCTGCCGTTGTAGCCTACGGGAATCTCATCCTCGTATCAACTCACAAGCCAGAACAGTCTCGAGTTTTGAGTCTAGAGTTTCAAGGTCTAACCAGAAACCCGAAACACGAAACTCGAAACTTCTCCTACAACGTATTATGATAGACCTCGGCGGGATCAAAGATGGAACGTTCGCACAGCCTGGAAGCTGAAGTCCGCGAGTTGGCGCGGGCTCTTTACCGCAAGGCCTCCGAGCACAAGCCCTCTCTCTTTGAACCGCAGGACTGGATCGGGCGGATGATCGACTGGTCGCTCGCGAATGAATCTCTCCGCACGGCCCTGTTCGGCTTCGTCGATGTACTGCCCAGCCTGGATTCAGCGGCGGAGATAGGCCGCCACCTGCGCGAGTATTTCGCGCATGCGGATCACGCCCTCGGCGGCCTGGTTTTTCTCGCCCAGGCGCTCCATGCGGGATCGCTGGTGGCGCCGGTGGTGCGGCACAACGTCGTTCGCCTCGCGCGCCGCTTCATCGCCGAGGAGGAAACCGAGACCCTCGCCTCGGTCCTGGAAAGGCTCCGCCAAGAACCCGCGGCCTTCACGCTGGACGTCGTGGGAGAGGCGACGGTCAGCGACAAGGAAGCAAAGGCGATGCATAGCCGTTACGTTGATCTCATGCGACGCCTGGCCGCCGCAACTCGTAGCTGGCCTTCTCTTCCCCAAATCGATGTCGGCCCACACGGAATTCTCCCCAGAATCGATCTCTCGGTGAAGATCTCCTCGCTCTGCGCGCGCTTCGACCCTCTGGATCCGGATACCGAAACCACCGTGAGAGACCGGCTCCGGCTGCTCTTGCGCGAGGCCTCCAGCCTGGGAGCGGCGATAACTGTGGACATGGAGCAGTATGCCTATAAGGATCTCACCCTCGCCATCTTTCGCTCCCTGCTGGAGGAGAAGGAATTTCACCAGCAGCCGCGCGTTTCTATAGCGATGCAAGCGTACCTGCTCGACGCAGAGAGCGATCTGCAGACACTCATCCACTGGGCAAAAGAGCGCCAGCGCCGCATCGGCGTGCGCCTGGTCAAGGGAGCCTACTGGGACAGCGAGATCGCCTGGGCGAAGCAGAAAAACTGGCTGATCCCGGTCTTTCTCGAAAAGGCCGAGACCGACGCCGGCTACGAGCGGCTCACCCAACTTTTGTTGGAGAATCATGACATCGTGGATACCGCCTTCGGCAGCCACAACCTGCGCAGCATCTCCCATGCTATTGTAGCGGCCAAGCACTTAGGGATCGCTACGAACGGCTATGAGATCCAGATGCTCTTCGGCATGGCCGAGCCCATCCGCCAGGCGGTCATTCAAAACGGTCAGCGGGTGCGGGTCTACGTTCCCGTAGGAGAGTTGCTCCCTGGCATCGCCTATCTGATCCGCCGGCTGATGGAGAACACCTCTAATACGTCGTTCCTGCGCCAGACCTATGCGGAGCAGAAGCAGATAGAACTGCTGGTCGAAGCGCCTTCCCCCAAAGTGCCGGCGCGGCCCAGTTTGCCGGTAGCTCCACGCGCCACCGACCCGCAGAAGCCGGGAGAGTTTGTCAACGAGCCTACGCTCGATTTTTCCCGGCAGGAAAATCGCGCTCGCTTCGCCGCTGCCCTGCGCGAGGTCGAAGGGAAACTGGGGCAGAGCCATCCTCTCTGGATCGGAGGCAAAGAGAGAGAGGCCGAAGGCTGGATCGAGGCGGTGAATCCGGCCTCGCCCAAAGAGATCATCGGCCGAGTCCCGCTTGCTCGGAGGGAGGAGGCCGATGAAGCGATTGAGATGGCGGAGAGTTTTTTCTCCAAGTGGCGCGCGACGCCGGCCAAGGAGCGTGCCACGATCCTCTTCCGCGCCGCTTCGATCATGCGCCGGAGGCGTCTGGAGCTTGCAGCCTGGGAGCTGTTCGAAGTGGGAAAAGGCTGGCGCGAGGCGGACGCGGACGTGACCGAGGCAATTGACTATCTCGAGTACTACGGCCGCGAGATGATCCGCTTGGCACAGCCCAGATCGACGCAGCGTCTTGCCGGCGAAAGCAATCTTTATCTGTACGAGCCCAGAGGCGTCGCCGTGATCATCGCGCCGTGGAATTTCCCGCTGGCGATTCTGACGGGAATGACCGCGGCCGCCTTAGTCGCTGGCAACTGCGCCATCGTCAAGCCGGCCGAGCAGTCGCCGGTGATGGGCGCCCACCTTGTAGCCATTCTGCGCGAGGCTGGCCTGCCGCCGCTGGCCTGCCAGCTCCTCCAGGGAGGCGGCGATCTCGGAGCCTACCTGGTGCGCCATCCATTGGTCCATCTCATCGCCTTCACAGGATCGCGCGAGGTGGGGCTGGAGATACTGCGCGAGGCCTACACCCATCAGCCCGGCCAGGAGCACGTCAAGCGCGTGATCTGCGAGATGGGAGGAAAGAACGCGATGATCGTTGACGCGGACGCCGATTTGGATGAGGCGGTAACGCATATCATAGACTCGGCGTTTGGCTATCAAGGGCAAAAATGTTCTGCTGCGTCTCGGCTCATCCCGGTCCAGGCAGTGCATGACCGCGTGTTGGAGCGGCTGGTGGAGGCGGTGAAGAGCCTCAAGATCGGCCCGCCCAAGGAGCCGCGCAACTTCATCGGGCCGGTCATCGACGCCGCCGCGCACGCGCGAATCACGGGCTACATCGATCTTGGGAGGCGCGAGGGAAAATGCATGGTGGAAATGGAAGCGCCGAAGGAGGGCTACTACATCGGGCCGGCAATCTTCAGCGAGATCGAGCCCCACCACCGCCTTGCCCAGGAGGAGATCTTTGGTCCGCTCCTCGCCGTGCTCCGGGCGCGCGACTTCGACGACGCGCTCGAGATCGCCAACCGCTCTTCCTACGCATTGACCGGCGGGTTGTTCTCCCGCTCCCCCGCTCACATCGAGAAGGCTCGGCGCGAATTTCGCGTCGGAAATCTCTACATCAACCGCGGAATCACCGGCGCCGTTGTCGGACGGCAGCCCTTCGGCGGGCTAAAACTTTCAAGCATCGGCTCCAAGGCGGGCGGTCCGGACTATCTTCTCCAGTTCCTCCAACCGAGGACGATCAGCGAGAGCACGCTGCGCCACGGCTTCGTCCCGCCCGAGGATCTGAAGGAAGCCCAAGTGATTCGAAAAGCCAAATCCTCACGGCGTGAAGGCCTCGTTGGCCGATGAGTATGAACCGCCTGGAGTCGGGCCGCCGGAAAGGACATAGATCGTCTGCCCCACCACTGCCGCGCCAAGGCCGTGGCGGGCGGTGGGCATGGGACTTGAACGAGCCCAGATATTCTTCGCGGGGTCGTAGGATTCGGTCTGATTGAACGTCCCGGAAGGCGATTCGCCGCCGAAAACAAAGATTCGCCCGCCCAACACAGCAGCCGCGATCCCGCTCCTCGGCGTAGGCATGGGCGCGCGCGCGCGCCACCGGTCTGTGGCGGGGTCATATTCTTCATTGAGCGCCAGGTTCCGCGCGTGGCTGCCGTCGATCCGTCCGCCGATGGCGTAAAGCTTGCCGGCAACCACGCCGACAGCCAGGTGATCTCTGGGTGAAGGGACGGAAGCGCGTTTGGCCCAACGGTTCCGCAGAGGATCGTACTCTTCGTTGGCATTGCTGTTGCGCCCATTGGTCCCGACTCCGCCCACGGCATAAATCTTGTCGCCGATCACTCCCACTGCCAACGCCCCACGCGCGGTAGGCATGGGCGCAAGCGCGCGCCAGCGATCCGCAGACGGGTCATACTCATAGACCGTGTTGACCGATCCCGAGCCGGCGGCGTACCCGCCGATCACATATATTTTCCCCGCCACGGCGGCTGCCCCGACATGATGGAGAGGACGCGGAAGGGGCGCCCGGCGACGCCATAAGTCGTTGGCAGCATCATACTCTTCAACCAGATCCCCACCTTGCCCAAAGCCTCCGATCACATAGATCTTGCCTCCAAGCGCCACGGCGACCACCTCAGTCCGCGCCGAAGGCATGGGCGCGCGCGTCGCCCACCTTCCTCCCCCTTGCGCGAAGGCATGGAGGAAGAAACCCTCCATCACTAGAGGGAAAAGACAAAGCGTCAATAGATGTTTCGGTCTCATCGGCTCAAGGGCTTTACAATAAAAAAATTTCCTGTATTGTTTAAGGCCGAATTTCGCTTATTGTCAAACCTGGTTCTTGGGCTGGAATAGGTTTCTTTGCTAGAGATCCTTCACGGAGCTTGTCCTGAGACTCTTCGCGTTGCTCAGAGTGACAGTCGAAGGATTCAGGATGACAAGCTTCTGACAGTCATTCTGAGCGGAGCGAAGAATCTCAAGTCGCGAGTCTGAATTGGTAGAAGGAGATTTATTTATGGAAGCTTTGAAACCCGATGCATTTCTGAAAAAGCTGGCTGAGCAGCGCGAAGCCGCGTGGGCGAAGATGACCGCGGAGAAGAAGAGTTACGGCGCGGAGAAACCTTTGACGCGCGATGTGATTCTGCGCCGCCTGCAATTCGGCGTGGTGATGGAGCGGCGCGCTGGCGAGGTCACCGCGAGATGGGTAGCTCAGGTGCCTGACTTGGATATCCAGCGGCCGCTCTCAGAATACGTCGCCAACGAACTCAAGCACGCGGCGATCCTGCGCGAGAGAATCAAGGAGCTCAACGGAGATCCCGACGCGCTCTGGAACACCCCGCTCAGAGAGCTCAAGGAGTTGTGGGACTACCACGCCTCCCTGGGATCTTTGTGCGAGCTGTTGGCCAGCGTGCAGTACGGACATGAGGAATTCTTTCCGCGCACGTCGAAGTCGTTTATCGAGCGCGTCGCGCCGCTCGATCCGAAGACCGCTTCGATCTACCGCGATACCCTGCTGGGCGACGAAGAGGGGCACGAGTGGCTGGCGCCCGAGGCGCTCAAACGTTACGCGTCGGATGGGGAGACGCAAAGGCGATGTCTGGAGGCGTTGGAGCGCGGGTGTGAACTCTTTGCCCGGGCCATTCAGAGCTTTAACCGGGCAAACGTTTCTTGAAAAGAGCAGGAGGCGTAGCAAAAACAAAAAAGGGAGCCGCACTCCCCTTTTTTGCATTTCTCCCGACCGGGTCGTGCCCGGTCAATGCTTTGGTTCTATCTTCCTTCCGTAAGTGATCTCTCCTTTATCGACCCTGAGAGAAAATCCGCAATCCGGGTTCGTGCAGGCCCAGGCCTTAAACATCACGGAGGACCCTTCCTGGCCGTAGTCCGATAGTGGGATCAGCACCCCGTTGTTGCATTTCTGGCACTTCGGCAGTTCCATCTCCGCTCCTCCTTTCGGCTCATCAAACAATCGGAACCACACGTCCAGTCTGATGAAAGTCTATAGAATAGGAGAAGCGAAATCAAGCAAGAGAGGACGCTCAGGAGGGTGCCGCGTAGCGCTGGATTACGTGAAGAAGAAGTGGAGAGGGATAGGAAGGCGAAAAGCTATCCCTCTCCGAAGTGGGTAGGACAGGACTACTTTGTCTAGCTCTTCTTTTCGGCCTTCTTCTCTTCCTTCTTCTCCTCGGCCTTGGCCTTAGCCGGTGCCTTGGCTTTCTCTTCGGCCTTCTTCTCCTCGGCCTTTGCCTTACCCTTTGCCTTGGCTTTCTCTTCGCCCT
>JAHFAP010000210.1 GCA_023250495.1 Deltaproteobacteria bacterium
AGGCGTCTCAAATTGCTCGTTGACCATCCTGTCCAACTCTTCGCGCAATTCCTGCGAACTAGACATAAGTCCTCCTTCATCGGACGCCGAGAAATTCGTTATGGTACCTCATGTATCGATCATATTCCCCTCCTACCCTGACCAGATGCAGCTCATCGCTTTCAAGGAGCTGATCAATATCCTTGGACGGGCCCTTGACGCCGCGGCGCAAAGGGATCTTTCCAGCTCTGGCCAGTGCTTGTTGTCCTTCTACGGAGAGATAAAAATCTACCAGCAGCCGCGCCGCAGCCGGATGGAGTGGATTTCTGATCATCCCCACGGTGGAGACCGTGGCGAAGGTTGGAGAGCTGTCAAGCCAGTCAACGGGCGCCCCTTTTCGCTTCATGGCGTCGATCTTGGAAACTTGCATGAAGATGGCGATGGGAAACTCACCGGCAGCCAAGAGATTGCTGATGTGATTGTAGCCTTCAACCGGTCTCACGTTCTGCTGTCCAAGCTTCCTGATATAGGCGATTCCCTGTTCCTCACCCCTGAGGCTGACCATTCCGAGCAAACCATACGCCGTCCCGCTGTTGATCGCCATCTGCCCCCTGAACTTGGGATTCAGATAATCGTCATAATTTCTGGGCGCGCTCCTCTTCGTATACTCGCGCGTATTGAAGCCGGTAATCAAAGGATCGGTCGTGATCGAGGCCCAGTAACCTTCCGGGTCAGCAAATCCCTTGATCAAAAACTGCACCTCAGCCGACTCGTATTTCCCAAGAATTCCTTGCGACTTGTAGTAAACCATCGTCTCCAGGCTGTTGCCCAGGACATCCGCCTGAATTTTCTCGGCGCGATGCTCCTGCATGACTCTGGCGACCTGTCTGGAAGAGGCCAGGTAGACGTGCCGGATATTCAAGGACGGATACTTTTCCTTCGCGGCCTGATTGAATACGGCAAAGTCGCTGATATTCATCGTGGTGTAAAGGACGACCTCGCCCTCTTTCCTGGCCTGCTCCAACAGGCCTTGCGCTTGGGCGCATGCGAAATCGGGGTGAGCCGTGAATGCCAGAAGAACCGTCAGG
Organism: Deltaproteobacteria bacterium; assembly: GCA_023250495.1. Classification (GTDB taxonomy): domain Bacteria; phylum Desulfobacterota; class Binatia; order UBA9968; family UBA9968; genus JAHFAP01. Next base: position 1,068 of record JAHFAP010000210.1, read on the forward strand.
ACTGAGGCTTGGACGAAAATAGCCGGAAACTTATTTTCCATATTTCCCTCCTTAGCTCCCTGGAGCGCCGGCGACTTCAAGCGGCTCTTCAAATTCCGAAGGCGAGGCTCTTGACCACGACGGGAACAAAGCTTTCTCCCGAAACCACCTCTCCCACGTCGATGAAATCCAGCTCGGAAAGCGAGATCTCGTCGATACAGGGAATGCCGAAATCCGGTGCGAGGATTTCGCCGACGACTCGACCAACATTGTGCTCAAACACAAGCAGCCTGGGACGGTCTCCCTTGGGCATCGGCGTCAGGGCAGCGCGAATCCCATGCGCGAGTTCCTGCGCAGCGGCATAGCCCAAAAAAGGGGGTGAAGAAAAAAATAGGGCAAAGGGGACGCCTTTGACCTCAGGATCGAGCGCTTCCAGAGCGCCTGTCACAGCCTTGCGAATCGCCACCGCCGGCTCCCAACTCACCTTGACAAGGAACACTCTGAGGTTGCGCAGGGGAAGCAGCGCCGCCTCCGGGACAAAAATCGTCTCGCCACTGAGCTGCGTCGAGTATTGCGAGGCGCCGATCACAGTCGCGCGAATCCCTTCGCTGGAATCGATGATGCGGTAGCCTCTCCGCTCCGCCTGACGTCGAGCTTCAGTGCCGAAAAGCGGCCCCAAATCGCCAAAGGCGCTCTGTTGCCGGCCATAGATATACTCGGAGACCCCGCCGGAGAAAATCAGTTCGTCCACCCGGCGAATATTTCCCATCGGCTCGGTGATGAAGAGTCCGTCGAATGGCGGCGGCTCCCCGTCCAAAAGATCAAAAAGAACCTTTGCCATGCGAGAGGCGAGGCTGCTGAAAACCCCTGGGTCAACCCTATCGCCGAGTTGGCAGCGAAGTCCCATCTCCGATAGAAATCGCTTGCCGCCGCTCTCCAGCCGAATCATCCGATCGCGCTCGTCGCACGCGACCAGCCTGGCCCCGATGTTGAGCGCAGTTATGCCCTGGATGAGCCCGCTATCGATCAGGCTGATCTTCGTGGTCCCGCCACCGAGATCGACGTTGAGTACTTTCAATCCCAGCTCCCGGCTACGCGCCACCGCCCCCGACCCATGCGCTGCCAGGATCGCCTCCAGCCTGGGTCCCGCTGTCGCGCAGACAAAGCGCCCCGCCTCGTCCGAGAACATTCCGGCGATCTTGCCGGCGTTGTCCCGCCGCGCCGCCTCGCCCGTGACGATCACGGCTCCGGTATCGATGTCATTGCGCTTCAAGCCAGCAGACTCAAAGGTCGATTCAATCAACCTCCTCAAAGGTTCCGCCTCGATATTCCAATCGCCTGAAAAAGGGGTAAGCAGAATCGGCGAGCGGGCAATGACCCTTCGCTCCAAGACCTCCGGACGGCGGCGTTGAAAAGCGGGGTAGCCGATGAGCAGTTGAGAGAACATGAGATGGGAGGTGGAAGAACCGATATCGATCCCTACGCTCGTCAGATGCGTGTGGATAGTTCCCGAACCCTCGTGATCGTGGCCGTGATCGTGGGTAATCATAGTGTAGAGCCGTGATCGTGGTCGTGATTCGTGTTCGTTAGGAGTCCTGCGCCAACACGAGCACGAGCGACGAGCACGATTTAAAAGTCCGCTGGCTCCCCCTGCTGCGTGTGAACATAGCCGGTGCTCGCCATGCCCGGCCTGTTGGTATGTACGAGAAACCGCGCGGTCTCTTTGCCGGTGTTGAAATGCTGATGCCAGGCGAATACCGGAATCACCAGCGTGTCGCCTTTCTTCCACTCGTATCTCTGATCCTCGATGATGCTGTAGCCCTCGCCGGCGAGGATATAGTTCGTCTCCTCGTAGATGTGGCGGTGGGCTCCGGAGCGTCTTTCCGGGGGGATCTCGGCGATCAGGGTGCTCAGCAGCTTCACATGATAACCCAATCGCGGCTCCACGGCATAGGCGACCCTCCCCATCGGCGTAGATCCAAAGCGGAGCTCTTTTCCTTTGACGATGACCTTGCCGGCGCGCCGGCGCCTTTCCTCTTCCTGCGCAAAGGCCAATTGCTCATAGTAAATCTCCGCCGATGTCGGCTCGCTTCCATCCTTTCCAGCGGGCTTCCAGCGGCTCTGATCGAGATCCACTCTACCTCCGGGCGGTAGCTCCGCGCCTCCGGGAATCAATGTCTTCATCGCCTCCTCGCCCTTCTGGGCAAAGATCCAATATTCGGGGTATTTCTCCTCCTCGTAGATGGCGATCCCCGTCGCCATGGAAAAAGGGCCAGTCGTCGCAGCGAGATAGAGAAGATCCTCGTTGCTCTCATTGCGGTGGCGGTGCCAGGCAAAGACCGGCACGCAGATCATATCCCCAGCCTCCCACGGATACTTGATCCCGTCGATCACGCTGTAGCCCTTCCCCTGGAGAATGTAGATGACAGCCTCCACGGTGTGCCTGTGCCCGAGCTTTAATCCGCTGTACTCCATCTCTTCGCCTACGGAGCGGCGATTGATCCAGAAGCGGAAGCTCCTCTGGTTGAAACCGAGCCTCGGATCGACGATATAGACGTGAAAGTGCTCTTTGAGCTGCGCAGCGATCTCCTCGGCCTTCACATGTACTGGAGACTTCCGCCGCCGTTCGAGCTCCTCTTTGCCAAAGCGGATATGCTCCATCCGCATCCTGAGATGATCTTCTTTTCGCGCCATGACCATAGTTGATTCCCTTCTCCGCGCTATTCAACGAAAGCGCCCGACTGTGCGAGTTCTACAGATCCAACGGAAGTTCGAGAATTAAGATAGGACTCTCTCATGCTCGGCAACGGGAAGATTTGGGGTCGGGCCTGAGTAATTGACTTATTCTTCTCGACGATTCGGTTCCACTTGCGAACATTCGCGGGCACACAGTTTACTACTTCCTCACGTACTTCCGCAAATTCCTCGTGCCGGTTTCGCCCGCGTAGAGGTTGCCCGCGTCATCTGCCACGATGCCTTCGGTCGTGCTGGTAGGTTTCTCCTCGGGGCCGAGGGCCGGGATAAAGACGGTGACCTTGCCGTCCTTGACGCTGCCGATGCGTATCCCCGGCCTGACGCCCGGGTTATTCTTCGCGTCCGACTGGTGATCGGCTACGTAAAGGATGTCGTTACGGTCGATGTAGACCCCGCTCGGCCGGCCGAACTGCTTCCACTCTGCGAGGAATTTGCCATCCTGGTCGAAGATCTGGACGCGATTGTTGCCGCGGTCGCCGACGAAGATCCGTCCTTGAGAATCGATGGTGATAGCGTGGGGCGTGTCGAACTCGCCGGGGCCCGAGCCTTTCTTGCCCCATGTTTTGATGAACTTCCCGTCCTTCGAGAACTTCACGATGCGCGCGTTGGAGTCCCCGCCATGCCCATCCGCGACGAAAATGTCGCCGTTCGGCGCGGTCACGACATCGCAGAGCCGATTGAACGTGTCGGGCCCGTCGCCGGCAACTCCTGCCTTGCCGAGCGTCATCAGCACCTTTCCTTCCGGGCTGAATTTGAATACCTGGTGGCCTTTGCCGTCTTTGCCGGTCGCGTCGCTCGCCCAGACGTTGCCGTCGCGGTCCACGTGGAAACCGTGTGGCTGGTTGAACATCCCCTCGCCGAACATCTTCAAGACCTTGCCTGACGGATCGAGCTTGATGATCGGCGCCAGGTTCGAGCCGGCACAGGTGGTTCCTCCGCACCGCTCGAACACCCAGATATTGCCATCGCGGTCGATATCGACCCCGATGGTTCCTCCCCACTTCCTGCCGTCGGGGAGCGTTCCCCAGCCCTCTTCGATGCGATACGGATTGTCCTGCGCGTATGCTCCCGTCCCAAGCATCGGGACCATCACGACAAGCGCCGCGGCGAGATTCAAGATCATGCAACGTGCATGGAACATCATGGCCACCTCCCTGGACATTCACGGTTAAGACACGCGAGGCAGAGAGTATCCGGTAACGACGTGTTATGTCAACGTGGCCTTGGCTTGGGGACATAGCTGGACATCTCCCATCTCTGGTGATAGGTGAGTTGTGTCCTTCTCGACGATGTCTTTGGAGAACGGCCTTCGGCCCTGTCTTCGACGTGCGGCGCGCGATCCCTCAAACAATAGACAAAGATTTGGCTTTTGTGTATTCAGGATCAAATAAGAATCGGAGAGGAGTTAGGTTATGAAGATCACGAGAATTCTTATCCTGAGCGCGATAATGCTAGCGGTCTCGCTTCCTGGCGTCCTTTTTGGTCAGGACAGTAAACTGGTCGACGCTGCCAAGAAAGAAGGCGGCAGGGTGATTATTTACGGCTCCATTGAGAATGACACCATGGACCTCATCGCCGCGGCCTGGAAAAAGAAAACGGGGCTGGAGGTAGATTACTGGCGAGACGCGGCTAACAAAGTTACAGATAGGGTCGCCACTGAGTCCCGCGCCGGAAAACCGCTCTATGACGTCGTGCTGACGACCAAGTCCACGATGCAGCTTATCCAGAAAGACGGCTTTTTGGCGAAGTACGACTCACCTTCAGCGCGTGCCTTTCCCAAAGAGGTTATTGATCCGAACCTTGGGCCGACCTACCGCAACACGATCATCGGCATTGTTTATAACACGGCAATCATTAAACCGGCCGACGCGCCAAAGTCGCTGGAGGATCTGGTAAAACCGCAATACAAAGGCAAAGTGGTTGTACCCGATGCCAGCCAACACACGACAACAGCTCAGTGGATGGCCAGCCTCCACAAAGTGATGGGCAGCAAGGAAA
>JAHFAP010000040.1 GCA_023250495.1 Deltaproteobacteria bacterium
CCCCCCCTCTGTCCTCGCTTCGCTCGGAATCTCAAATTGCAAATCTCAGATCTCGAATCTGGGCCTGAGCGGCGCTCTCTCAACCCATGCAAGAGCCGCCGCATGTCCGGCGCCAGAGGCGCGCAAAACTCCAAGACCGCGCCCGTGCGCGGGTGGATGAAGCCGAGCCGCTCCGCGTGAAGCGCTTGGCGGGGAAAATCGCACAGCAGCTCAAGCGAGTTGCCTTCAGCAAAACTCCGCCGCTTCGGGCCGTAGACACGGTCGCCCACCACGGGATAACCTTCATCCGCCAGATGCACGCGGAGCTGATGGGTCCGGCCGCTGCGGGGCCTCAGGCGCAGCAGCGTAACGCAGGAAAAACGATTTCCGCTCCGTCCCATCGGGAAAAACTCCTCAGCCCGCCATTCTGTCAGAGCCTCTCTTACCCGCGAGTCCGCCCGCACGCTCGACATCCGCTTGCGGTCGCGCCGATGACGGCCGATGGGACGATCAATCACTCCCTGCTCCTTTTCCATCCGGCCCCATACCACGGCGAGGTACTCCTTGCGGACGCGTCTCTGCTTGAACTGCATCGCCAGATGTTGCAAAGCCTGGGCGTGCTTGGCCACGACCATGACGCCCGAGGTGTCCTTGTCCAGCCGATGGACGATCCCTGGACGACGCTCGCCACCGATCCCGGGAAGATCCGGACAGTGATGGAGGAGGGCGTTGACCAACGTTCCGCTCTTACGTCCTGCGGCGGGATGGACCACCACGCCGGCCGCCTTGTTCAGCACGATGCAGTCCGCGTCCTCGTAAAGAATCTCCAGCGGCAGCGGCTCGGGCGCGAGGGCGGCGTCCTTGGCGGGAAGAAGTTGTATCTCGACCCGTTCCCCGCGCTTGAGACGGGCGCCCGGCTTCGCCGTCCGGCCATTCAGCGTGATCCATCCTTCGGCGATCATCTTTTGAATCGCAGAGCGAGTCCATCCGTCCATTAGCGCGGGAAAATGGCGCGCTAAGAAAAGATCCAGGCGCATCCCCGCGTGCGCCGAGCCGATGACAGTCTGGCGATTCAACATAGTGCAAGCCACAAAAAGTTACGGCAGGCCCAGATCATCTTGAATTATTTGAACGTTTTGAACAATTGAAAAAGTTCAAGTCGTCTAAATCGTTCAAGCCGTAAGGCAGAGGCCCATTGACCACGGCCCGAAGGCTTTCTTCCCCGAGAAAATGTAAACCGTTTCCATCAGTCACCCTGCGGATCTCGCCAGCTCCACGCCGCGCAAGATCTCCTGCGCGCTCAGCACGTCCTGCCTGATCTGCTCGACCAGCAGCTCCGCGGAGGGGAATTTTTTTTCCTCCCGGATCCTCTGGACAAAAAACAGCTTGACTGTTTGGTCGTAGAGGTCGCCGGCAAAGTCAAAGATGTAGCTTTCGACCGTCCTCGGCCCCTCTCCGAATGTCGGATTGAGCCCGACGCTGGTCACGCACGGCCATTGCTGCTCATCGACTTGCATGATCGAGGCGTAGATCCCATCCAGCGGCAGGACTTCGGTGCGGGCGACAATGTTGGCGGTGGGATAGCCGAGATGGCGGCCGCGTCCGTGGCCTGACGCCACGCGCCCCGAAATAAAATGGTACCGCCCGAGGTGCTCGCTCGCCTCGCGCATCTCTCCGCGCTCGATCAGCGCCCGGATGCGGCTGCTGCTGACGCGCTGGCCGTCAAGCTCGATCGGCTCGATCACGCCCACCTCAAAGCCCTCCTCTTTTCCCCACCGAATCAGATCTTCAACCCGCCCCTTTCTCCCTTTGCCAAACCGCAGATCTTTACCGACCCACATCTTATGAACGCCGATCCGCCGCGCCAGGTAGTCCCGCACAAACGCTTCGGCCTCGACGCTGGCGAAGGCGGAGTCGAATCTTTGAATGATCACCGCATTCACGCCGAAGGATTGAAGAAGACTCATCTTGTCCTTGTGCGTTAGAATCAACCGCGGAGCGCGCTCCGGCGCCAGGATCTTCAGCGGATGGGGCTCAAAGGTCAGAACTACGGAGCGACCACCCAGATCCTTTGCGTCTTGAACCGCCCGCCTGAGAAGCGCCTGGTGCCCCAAATGAATTCCGTCAAAGTTGCCCAGCATCAAAATCGGCCGGGAAATCAAAAGAGCGCGGCTCTCGATGTGACGGAGAATCTCCATAGGTTTCCGGTAAGCTGATCAGCCGTCAGCCTTCAGCGCTCAGCTTGGATCTGGAAGCTTGGCAACAACAAAAGGCTGAATGCCGGAACTGAAAACTAAGCGGGCTCTCGAGGGTTAAAAGTTGCGACGGGTCATGAACCCAGGGTCTTGAGCTTCTGCTTCGCCTTGGCCGCCTCTTCAGACTGGGGATACCGGTCGATCAGCTCCTGCAGAATCAAACGGGCGTCGACCTTGTCGCCCAGCTCGGCGAATGCAAACCCTTGCTTGAGCAGCGCCGCCGGCACCTTGTCGCCGTTGGGATATTTGCGCCGCACCGCATCGAACTCAAGGATCGCCTGATCGAACTCCCTCAAGGCATAATGGCACTCGCCGAGCCAATACTGCGCGTTGTCCGCAAAGCCGCTGTTGGGATACTTTTTGAGAAAGTCTTTAAATCGCAGGATCGCGACCCGGTACTCTTTACGATCTAAAAGTTTCAACGCCTCTTCGTAATCCCTTTTGCCAGCTTCGGACTCCCCTGTGATTTTTTCCCGCGGCGCTTCGGCCGCAGAGCCAGCGGACGCCGCCTCCTTCTCCGCGGCCTTCGCCTGCATGGCTTCCCGCAGGCCGCGCAGTTCTTGTTCGCGCGCCTTGAGAAGATCGCCCTGCGTTTTGAGCTCTTCGCTGACCTTGGCGAGCCTCGCTTCCAAATCCTTGATTCTCTGATCCCCCTCGCGGGTCGTGCGGGCTAACTGCCGGTCGAGCTGGTAGCGGACCTCTTCCACCTTTTCTTTCAGCGCATTGACGTCCCGTTGCGTTTGTTCGACGTTGGCGCGAGTATCCGCGAGGCTGGCGCCGATGCCGTCGAGATCGCTACGACTGGTCGAGGTTTGACTCCGGAGGTTCCTTTGTTCTTTCTCGATGAGGTCCAATTGTTGGGGGGTGACGCAAGCCGATAACGCCACAGCGGCGAACGCAACGAAAAAAGCGTAAAGGCTCTTCATGGGATGCGCTGAACTAAAGGGAGATAAGCGGTAGAACCCTGATCCCGACTTTTAGTTTCTGGATTCCTATTGTGATCTCTATGAGGCCGGCCGCGCGGTCGTGATGACAAAGCGGTCGCGGCGGTTCTTTTGCCAGCACTCGTCAGTGTGCTCCTTGCAAACCGGCAGCTCCTCTCCGTAGCTGATGGTGGACAACCGCTCGGCCGCGATTCCCAGGGTGACCAGATAAGCCTTTGCCGCCTGGGCCCGCTTGGCCCCGAGCGCCAGGTTATACTCGTTCGTCCCGCGCTCATCACAATGGCCCTCGATCTCTACCCGCACAGAAGGATTGGCCTTGAGCCAGTCCGCATTCGCCTTGAGGCTCGCGCGAGCGTCCGCCCGCAAATCGTAGCGATCAAAATCAAAATAGATCTCTTTGAGAGGACTGGAAGCGGGGGTCGAGGGAACCTTGCCTTGCTGCGCCTGCTCGAGACTTGACGGCCCGGTAGTAGACTCACGAGTTGTGGACTGCTCCTTTCCACCAGTCTGACCGGATGGAGAAGCCGGGGAGGCTGACCCTGACTGGGTCGTGGCAGGCGGAGGGCAACCGGTCAAAAGCAGAAAGGCGAAAAACGCCGTCAAATTCCGCAACACGCTCAGCCGATCAGCCATTGTTCTCCCCTTTCTCTCAAACCTTCTCATTCCAAGGGCGGCGACCAAGAAGGATTTGTATCATCTCCCCCGGAGGCTGTCAATCTTTGCTGGTTTTCGCCGGTGTCGCGCATCATATAAAGGTGGTAACGGCCGCTCCGGTTAGAGGCGAAGACGATAAATCTTCCATCCGGGGCCCAGGAGGGATCTTCATTATCTCCGGAGCCGGAAGTGAGCTGCTGTGGATCACCCCCCTGAGCGCTGAGCGTAAAGATCTGGAAGCGCCCGGCGACCCTCGCCGTGTAGGCAATTCTGTCTCCTTTGGACGACCAGTCCGGCGAGGTATTGTACCCCCCGGAATAGGTAAGCCGTCGCGCCTTGCCGGTGGCAAGCTCCATGATGTAGATCTGTGGGTTGCCGCTCCGGTCGGACACGAACGCCAGGCGGTTTCCGTCCGGAGACCAGGTAGGCGAAACGTTGATCCCAGGGTCCTCCGTCAACCGCCGCACAACTTTTCCGGATCGATCCAGCAGGTAAATATCCGTGTTGCCGCCCCGCTCAAGAGAGACAGCGATGAATTGGCCGTCAGGCGACCACTTCCCGCCGATGTTCGAGTCGCTCCGGTCGGTGACCCGGCTCTCCCTTCCCGCCGCCAGATCATACAGGTAGAGGCTCGGATGGCCCTCTTTGTACGACGTGTAGAGGACCACTCGGCCGTCCGGACTCCACGAGGGAGACAGGTTGATCGTGCGGTTGTTTGTCAGTTGGCTCCTCTCGCTTCCATCGAGATGGGAAATGTAGATCTCCTTAAGGCCGCCCGCGCCGGTGGAGACGTAGGCGATCCGCGTGTTGAAGACGCCTGGAGTGCCGGTGAATTGGAGAATGATCTCATCGGCAAACTTGTGCGCGATGCGGCGAAAGTCCCTGACCTTGCCGGTGTATCTTTTGCCGACGAGTTGTTTGGCCTGGTAGACGTCGAAGAGTCGAAGCTCGACTGTGAGATCGTCTCCTTGTAAGCTGAAGCCTCCCTTGACCAAGCTCTCGGCGCCGATGGTGGACCAGTTCTTCAAATCGAAACTTTCCAACGTGATTCCGCTCTGCTGCGGACGCTCGATGTAGGCGGAGCGATCCAACACCCCGAACCAGCCCGAGAGATTCAGATCATTGCCGATTGCATCCGCAAATGATTCCGACAGGCCGCGCTTGTCGTCGCCGGTCCCCAGGTTTCTTAGCGGCGACACTGCTATGGGGTAGCGCTGAGAGCCCGGGCCCTCGATGGTTCCCCTTACCTGGGAATAGAAAGGCCTGGCGGAGAGAGACAGAGTTATCAGCAGTGTCAAAATGACCAGGGTCGCTCTCACAAACATGAAATCAACCCCCTAGTTCCTTCGGGGTAAAAGCCAGCTCGACGTCCATAAATTCCTTGCGATAGCTCTCAGGCGGTGGCGCCAGCGGGCTTGATCTTCTAAGCGCGCGGATCACCGAGTCGTCATAGGAGGGATCGCCGGAGGAGCGGGTGATTTTCAGACTACTAATCTCTCCGTTGTCCTGCACGCTGAAGCTTACCGTGACCGTCAGGTCAGTCCTTCTTCCCACCCACGTCCAGCTATTTTTGATCCGTGCTTTCATCTCACTATAATATTTTACATACTCGGGGCTTTTAACAACCCCTCCGCCCGTGCCGCCTGCGCCCGGAGCCGCGGCCCCGGGCTTGTCGGCAACGACTGTGCTCGTTGGAGCCGTCGATGGTTGCTTCTTCTGCTCGCTCTCGGCGCGGCTCTTGATCTCCGCCACAGCTTCTTCGATCCGCTTTTCTCTTAACTGTTTCAGTCTCTCTTTTACCTTTTCAGATTCAGCCTTTTCTGCTTCTTTCTTTGCCTTTGTGGCTACCTTTTCGGTCATCTCAGCGCGGACTTCCGGCGTCTTTTTTTTGCTTTCCTTAGTGACCTGGGGCCGGGGAGGCGTCTCTTCCTTGGCTTTCTTGATCTCTTTCTTCAGCTCCGGAGCAGACGCGACCTCGGTCCCCGCTCCGCCGCCAAGCTTCTCGCCTCCGACCAGGTCCACTGTGTAAACCGGATAATTGGGAGCTTTGCTCGGTTGAAAGGGTGTGAGCAGCAAAATCGCAATGATGACCACATGGGCAAGACCGGAAAGAAAAACCCAACGCCAGACCCGTCCGCCGCCTTCAGAATGATCGGAGGGCCTTCCCGACATCGGCATGGGGCGCAGGTGGCTTTTTGCCATTTAGCCTTCCTCTTGCCCCGGCAGGCGCGTCACCATCCCCAGCTTTTGAATGCCCGCCTGCTTGATCTCGGCGACCACCTTCATCACCGCGCCGTACCGCACATCCTGGTCGGCCCGGAGATAGACCTCTTTGTCCGCTTGCAGCCCACGAATAGCGCGCAGCTTCTGCCCCAGCTCCGACAGCGTCATCGGGTTGTCATTGAGATAGATCCGGCCGTTCCGGGTAACGGCCACAACCAACTGTTCTTCTTTTCCTGGAATCGCGCCGGCCTTGGCCTGAGGCAGGTTGACCTGCACCCCCTGCTGAATGATGGGCGCCGTGACCATGAAGATCACCAAAAGCACCAGCATCACATCGACCAAAGGAGTCACATTGATCTGTGAAATCGTCGTTCCACTCTGCTGCGACGAACTATCAACCGCCATGAAAAACCTCCCAGGCAATAGGCATTAGGGATTGGGGATTGCGCAACAGTTCACGAGTTCCCTTCTTCCCAATTCCTAATTCCCAATTCCTTATTTCAAAAAATGGCGCTCAGCGATATTCAAGAACTCGTGCGAGAAATTGTCCATATCCGAGGCCAGGACCTTGATCCTCTGGACGAAATGATTGTAGGCCATCAGCGCAGGGATCGCCGCGGCCAAGCCCGCCGCGGTAGCGATCAACGCTTCGGCGATGCCCGGGGCGACCGCCTGAATGCTGGAGGAGTGGGTGACGCTGAGGCCGCGGAACGCGTTCATGATCCCCCAGACCGTGCCGAACAAGCCGATAAAGGGGGTGGTGCTTGCGGTGGTGCCCAGGAACGTGAGCGATCTCTCCAATTTGGTGATCTCGACGCTCGTCGCCCGCTTCATCGCCCGAGCCACGTTGTCAACGCCTCCCAACTCGGTCGTCAGAGCTTCGCCCTGAGAGGCTTCTTTCTTGCTGCGCGAGACCCTGAGCAGCTCCTCGTAGCCCGCTCGAAACACCTGCGCCACCGGGCTCGACTTGAGACCCCGGCTGGCATCATGGATCGAAGCCAGGTTGCGGCTGTCCCAAAAAATTTCTGTGAACTTCTCGGACTCGCTTTTCGCTCGGCGCACCTGGCGGAATTTATAAAAAATGATCCCCCAGCTCATCACCGAAAACAGCACCAACAGATAGAGGACCCCCTGGACGAGGGGACTCGATCCCTCGACCAGATCCAAGATCCCGTGCGGTTGGGGGAGCGTCAAATCGTTCTGGGCCAATAACTGCAGCAACCGCAAGGAAGGCATCGTAGATCCCAACTATTCGTTTGAAAAATTATCATAACCCCTGTATCTAGGCAAATAAAGTCGCGGCTAAATTTTTCTGCTTTGGACGGATTGGGGGGGCTTGGCGCGAACATGATCCGCAGATTGAAAGAGCTCGACCTGGACGGCAAGAGGGTCTTCGTTCGGGCGGATTTCAATGTCCCCATCCAACAAGGCAAGATCACGGAGACGCATCGGATCGAGAGCACACTGCCCACGCTCCGCTTTGTTTTGGCCAAGGCCAAGAAAGTGTTGATCGCCTCCCATTTGGGACGGCCCGGCGGCAAGAAAGATCCACAGTGGAGTCTGGCGCCGGTGCGCGATGTGCTCGAAAAATCTCTGTCCGCTCCGGTCGTGCTGGCGCCGGACTGCGTCGGCGCTGAAGTCGAGGCGCTGGTTCGAGATCCGCGCCATCGGGTCATTTTGCTTGAGAACCTCCGCTTCCACAAGCAAGAAGAGGGCAACGATCCCGTCTTTGCCCAGCAGCTCGCCTCTCTCGCGGAGGTCTACGTCAACGACGCCTTCGGCGCGGCGCACCGCGCGCACGCCTCCACCGCGGGCATGACGAAGTTCTTCCGCGAAAAGGGAGCTGGCTTGCTGCTGCAGAAGGAGTTAGAGTACCTGGGCAAACTCCTCGCCCGCCCGGAGCGGCCTTTTGTCGCCCTGTTAGGAGGGGCCAAAGTTTCCGACAAGATCGGCGTGCTCAAAAACCTTATGCCGAAAGTGGACTGCCTGCTGATCGGCGGAGGGATGGCCTACACATTCCTCAAGGCCGAAGGCGTCTCCATCGGACACTCTCTGGTCGAAGAGGAGCACATCGAGCTGGCGCGCGAACTCATCGCCCAGGCGGGCGGATTGGGAATAACTCTGCGGCTTCCCATCGACCACATTGCGGCCGAGAAGCGCAACGAGAATTCGATCACGATCGAGGGGAGCATTCCGCAAAATTTGATGGGTCTGGATATAGGCCCGAAGACAAGAGACCTTTTCATCCACGAGATCCGCAAGGCCAAGATGGTGCTGTGGAACGGGCCGGTGGGCCTGTTCGAGGAAGAAAGATTCAGCCGAGGCACAAAATCGATAGCCCAGGCCCTGGCCGATAGCGACGCAGTCAGCATCGTCGCCGGAGGCGACACGGTAGCCGCCGTCATGCAGGCGGGCGTGCAGAACCGCGTCACCCACCTCTCGACCGGAGGCGGAGCGACTCTTGAATTTCTCGAAGGGAAAAAACTCCCCGGCATCGAGGCCCTCGAGGTGGGCGAATGAAGCTTCCGCTGGTCGTCGCTAACTGGAAGATGCACGGCACCCAGGCCGAGGCCGCGACCCTCGCGCGGCAAGTCCTCAACGGCGGCAGGGGGATCAGGGACGTTGAAGTGGTTCTCGCCCCGCCCTTTACCGCCCTTTCGACCGTGTCCGCGATCACCATAGACAGCGCCATTCAACTCGCCGCCCAGAACGTCCACTGGGAGACGGAAGGCGCCTTTACCGGCGAGATCAGCCCAAAGATGGCGCGAGAGCTGGGATGCCAGTACGTCATTATCGGCCATTCGGAGCGACGCCGCCTCTTTCAGGAAAGCGATCAAGCCGTGGCACAAAAAATGGTTGCCGCTTTGCGCTCTGATCTCAGGCCCATCGTGTGCGTGGGAGAGACATTGCGCGAAAGAAAAAGAGGAAAAACGAATGCAGTGATCGCGCGGCAACTGCGAGCCGCATTGAAGGGGGTAGGAAAAAGTGCTATAGAAAAAGTCGCTGTTGCCTATGAGCCGGTGTGGGCCATCGGCACCGGGCGCAACGCCACGCCGGAACAGATCGCTGCGGCGCATCGTTGGGTGCGGGACCTGCTGCAGCGGCTGCGGGGCAAAAAGGAAGCCGAGAGGTGCCGCATTCTTTACGGCGGCAGCGTGCGTCCGGACAATGCGGCAGAGCTCGTGAAGGTGCCGGAGGTAAACGGCGCGCTGGTTGGAGGGGCGAGTCTTAAGGCAGAGGCTTTTCTCAGCATCGTTCGCGCTTTTCACTCAGAGTCAGTGGCGGAGTCATGATTACTTTGATCACCATCATTCACATCATCGTCAGCATCGGCCTCATCCTGGTCGTGCTCCTGCAGACGGGCAAAGGGGCGGACATGGGGGCCGTGTTTGGCGGCTCGAGTTCGACCATCTTCGGGAGCAGCGGCGCGGGGAACTTTCTCACGCGACTGACAACGGGCATGGCGATCGTCTTCATGATCACTTCCCTGACCCTGGGATATTTCTCCGGGAGAAAGCCGGCCGCCAGCGTGTTTGACAGCGGGAGGGGAGAGGCGCAGCAATCCACGCCTCAGAGCCAGGGTCGAGCAGTGCCTAGCCCGAATCCCCAGCCCACAGCCCCCTCGGCCGGTTCTCAACCTCAGCTTCCCCAGCCACAAAAAGCCCCGGCCCCTTAAAGGGCAGAGTGTTGAGGCGTGTGCAAATGTCGGCTAACCTACGGCTATCGCCTCAGCCTCTTGGCAACGAGCAAGTGCGAGGATGGCGGAATTGGTAGACGCGCTAGTTTGAGGGGCTAGTGCCAGAAATGGCGTGGGGGTTCAAATCCCCCTCCTCGCACCATCCAAGCCGACTCGCCATTATCACGGCAGCCGCGAAGCCCCGTCCCACAAGAGACGTTTTTTCGTTGACAAACCGCGCGGCGTTGTGTCTGTAGCAGTATGTTCGACAAGCTCAAACGTCTCTTAAAGAACTCGGCCATTTATACTCTCGGCAGCCTGCTAAGCCGGGCTACTTCTTTGATCAGCATGCCCGTGCTTACGCGGTATCTGGCGCCGGGAGAATACGGCATCCTGTCAGTGGTTTCATCTGTGACGGGCAGTCTTGGGTTCATCTACAGTCTGGGGCTGAGGGCCTCTGCGACCCGATACTACTATGACCTCGACTCCGAGGGAGAGCGGAAAGACTACTTCAGCTCCCTGCTTTTTTTCTCGACCGGCACGGCCTCCCTGCTCACTCTTCTCCTGATGATTTTCGGCGACAGGCTGCTCGCCCCGCTGCTCAAGGGTGAAGTTCCCTTTTATCCTTTTATCGCTGTCGCCCTAGGAAGCCGCTTTCTTCAGGTCGTCGGACTCCTGCCCAACACGCTCATGCGGGTAAGAGAGCAGGCTTCACTCTACGTCACCGTGGATGTTGTGCGAGACATATCGGTGATGACGCTCTCGATTCTCTTCGTCGTGGCGGGCGGAATGGGGGCCTTGGGTCCGCTGCTCGCCTCTCTTCTGGTCTCCGCATTGGCCGTTAGCTACTTCCTCCGCTACCTCCGACCCTACCTCGCCTTTCGTTTCCACTGGGCGCCGGTGAGAGATTCCCTCTACTTCGGCATTCCCACGATGTCGGAGCGCTTGTGCTGGTGGATCTTGATCAGCTCGAACCGGCTCTTTCTGCTGCACTATGTCTCCCTGCCCGCCGCTGGAATCTATTCCGTAAGCTCTTCGGTGGGTCTCATGCTCCAGCTCATAGGCGCTTCGATCAACTCCGCTTGGACGCCCTTCTTTTATGCGGTCGCCAGAGATGAGAATAAAGCGGAAGCTCGGCGACTCATATCTTATAGCGCCACCTACTATACGTTGGTGATCGTCACCTTCGCTCTTGTCCTGGCCATCTTTGCGCGAGAAGTTTTCCACATCCTCGCGCCGGTCAGGTACCTTGCCGGCCTTCCGATCGTACCCTGGATCGTCCTTGGATCGATGCTTGAGACGCTTTATGATATTCCGAGCCGCGGCCTTTACCTCATGAAGAGAACCCGGGTGGTGCCACTCATCATGCTCGCAGCGGCGGCCGTAAGCACGGCCTTCAACTTCGTCCTCATCCCTCGCTGGGGAATGATGGGAGCGGCGTGGGCCACCATTCTCGGATATGCCGTGATGATGATCCTCACCTTTAGGGCGTCGCAGCGGGTCCACTTCGTCCCCTACGATTACGTCCGAATAGGCAAGATCTTTGTGTTGGGAGGGATGGTTTACTTTGCGGCGACCTGGCTCGGCCCCGACGCGTTCTTGCCAGGGTTGCTGGTCAAAGCCGCTGTGCTCGCGAGCTTTCCGCTGGCTCTTTACCTGACGCGCTTTTTCCAACCAAGCGAGCTCCGCCGGGCGCGCGAGGTCGCGCTCACTGTGCTGCGGAATAGAAGATCACCCTTCGGAGAGTGAAACTCTACATGGGGCTCTGAGCCTTTTACCTTCTCGAAGCAGAGGCCTCCGGCGTCTTAAAGCCGTACGATTCCCATTTCCGTAGAACTCTCGCGCGCACTTCCTCGGGCCAGAGGTTTTCAAAGCTGGCCTTGACCGGTATCGATTCCGCCGGCCAGTCCTTCGGCCAGGTGCAATCAAGGATAACCCCGGCCGCGTCGCCCAGCAGCCTCTCCTTGGGAGGCAGGAATGGAAGCATCACAGGAAATCCAGGGATGTGGTTTACCGGATGGATTCCGTTGACCGGATGGCATTTCGTCGCAATGGCATGCAGCACCTCATCCGTGTTCGTCGGATCCACATCCGTATCTACAACGACGATATAATAGGTGAAGAGGCCGGGTTTCGTCGCCCAAACCGCATGGGCCACGCGCCGGGCGAAGTTGATGAAAGGGATCTCGGTAGAGACGACCGCCATGTGACTCACCGCGTAGGGAGGGTAATAAACCCCTTTTACCGGAAGGCCGAGCTTTCTGAGCTCGGAGTAAACCTCCGCGCCCTTGATCAAAGCCGTCACGGTCTGGGATTCGTGGATCGGCATTCCCATGTTGGAAAAGGTGAGAATAGGATCTTTGCGGTAGGTGATTGCGTTGACGCGGAAGACGGGCTTCGGCGAAGATTTGCCGGCTTCGTAACCCATATACTCGCCGAAAGGACCCTCGGTCTTCCGTTCATGTGGGAGCACCTCGCCCTCGAGGATGATCTCCGCGCCGGCGGGAACCTCTAAATCCACACTCTCGCACTTGACCAGTTGAATCGGCTCTCCCTGCAAGCCGCCGGCGATTTCAGCTTCGTTGACATAGGGCGGAACCATGACGCAGCTCACGATCGGAACTACGGGCTGGGCGCCGATGGCGACCGCTGCCGGCATCGGCTTGTTCTTAGCCTCATACTTCGCGTAGATCTGCCCGATATGCTGCTGCGCTGGAAAAAGGCAGCCGAGGCTATTCCGGTCATGGATCATCAGGCGGTACATTCCCCAATTCACCCATGAGCTGTCCGGATCTTTAGTGATCACCGCATGCCACGTGCCGATGTAGCGGCCGCCATCTCCTCCGTGGATCAGCGGAGAGGGAAATTTCAGCAGATCGACATCCTTTCCCAGAAGAATATTTTCCTTGCATGGACCGCTCTTTACGGTCACCGGCTTGATCGGTTTCTCTTTGCGCTTGAGATAGTGCTCCATGATCTGCTGCGGCGCCGCGTCGGGCGGAAGCCCCAGGGCGAGAGCCATGCGGGCATACAGCGAATGGCCCGGCTTCCTGCTCGGACCCAGAGAAGCGCCGAGGGCGCGAAATCCTTTAGGATGATCCTTAACCTTCTCAAAGAGAGCTGCCGGGCCGCCGATGTCATAGCAATGGCGGATGATCGCTCCCATCTCGAGGTTCCAATCGGCCTCCTCGTCAACGCGCTGGAGTTCACCGTGTGATTCCAGCACCTCAATAAAATCCCTGAGATCTTTCATCGCCATATTGCTTCTCCAGCTCCTTTGCTCGACGCGCCATGACGGCCGGCTCGATACGGAACTTTGTGACAGAAGAGTTCCGCCTTGTCAACTTAACCTTCAACAACAAGCAGCAAGCATCAGGGTCCCTTCCGCCTTCCGCCCCCTCTGGACAAATCCTTTCGCCTGGACTAAATATTGGGCTCAACTGGAAAGGGGTACACCTATGGCAGAGACAAGCAGGCCAGCCGGCGCGCGCCCTTCCGAGTCAGGCGCCTATCTCGGTCCCGGAACCAAAGTGAGCGGCAGACTTCTGTTCGAAGGGCCGACGACGATCGAAGGAGAGATCGAAGGCGAGATCCTGGTCCACGGCAACGTGACGATCGGAGAGCAGGCAACCATCAAAGGAAAGATCAACGCCACCTCCGCCGTGATCCGCGGCAAGGTGACGGCCGACATTCAAGCGGACAAGAAGATAGAGATCCAGCCGCCGGCGGTCGTCATCGGCGATCTCTTCACCCAGAGCCTGGTCATCGGCGACGGCGCGATCCTCGAAGGTCATTGCACCATGAGAAAAGAAAAAGAAGGAAAAGTCCTGCCGCTGCTCCGCCAGGATATCGTCAACCGGAAGCCGGACGAGTCCGTCTCATAGCATCACCCGTCGGCGAACAGCGAGACCACCTTGCGCTCCTTGGCGGCCACTAGGCCGCGCGCCGTAATCCTGAGCGCGGGAAGGGTCACGAAAGTAAGAAAGCATAGAGCGTAGATCGGCTTCGCAAATGGCGAGCCGCGCTCTTTGAGGCAGCGGTGAACGCCGCTGAGCTTTTCTCCCATCTCCTGCCACGGCCCGAGCGAAAAGACTCCTCCCACGGGAAACTCAATTTTCTCCAGCGGCTCGCCGCCGTCCACCACCGCCATTCCTCCTCCAGCCTCGATTAGAATATTGGCGCAGAGCGCCATATCCTCATCCCTGCTGCCGGCAATAAGAAGGGTATTTTCGTCAAGGTTCGTCGTCGTGCCGACGGCGCCCACTCTTGCGCCAAAGCCTTTGAGAAAACCAAAAGCGATCCCCCCCTCGGCCCCGTGACGCTCGAAGACCGCGACTTTGAGCAGGTCGCGGCTCGGATCGGCTTCGAGAGCGCCGTTCAGCGGCGCGACATCCATGATCGTCTCGGCGGTAATGTTCTGATTGAGCAGCTCCATGACGCGGATCCTGGCGCGGGGCGAAGAACAGGGAATACGAAACGATGCCGGGGATACGTCCGCGCTGAGGCGCAAGCATCGAAGAGTCTCTTCAGGCCAGGTGATCGGCCGGGCGCTGACCAGAGACTTGCCCTGCTGCGCCAACACTTTGCCTCCTATCATCGTCGAATGAACCCGCACTTCATTGAGATCTTCGAGAAAGGCGATATCCGCATGGCGGCCCGGAGCGATTCCTCCGATCTCCTGATCCAGACCCGAGTAGATCGCCGGATTCAATGTCACCGCCTGAACGGCTTGCATGGGAGACAATCCAAGCTTGATTGCGCGCCGAACAATGAAATCCATGTGTCCATCCGCGGCGACGTCGTCCGGGGCCATGCCGTCGGTGACAAGGATGAGGCGATGAGTATTCAAGCCTCGGACAACGAGCGGCTTCAATGTCCCTTCCAGATCGCGGCGAAAAGAGCCTTCGCGCAGCATCACCCAGTAGCCTGAGCGGAGCCTCTGCAGCATGTCCGCCTCGTTGATCGGCTCGTGACAGGAGGAGATTCCCGCTGCGGCAATGGCGCAGAGCTTCTGGTCTCTCGCGCCCGCGGTGTGGCCGTGAATGATCTTTCCCCGCTTGAGCGCCATCTCGATGCTCTCCAGAAGCTCCTGGTCTCCCTGAAGCAAGCGCAGCCAGGAAACGATCTCGCCCAATCCTATCACCCGTGGATCATCCAATCCCTCGGCGACTTCAGATTGGGAAAGGGATTGCGTGCTGCAGAGAAGGGGATCCTGAGGAGCGACCATCGAGATCACCGTGAAGACGCGCAGCGGATGGGCCTCCACCTCGTCGAGGAAAAGTTTCACGCCTTTAAAACCAAACACGGTCGCCGGCTCATCGCACGAGGCAACCAGCGCAGTGGTCCCGTGAGGGAGATAAGCCTGAAGGTATTCATAGGGACGGCAAAAATGGCCGATGTGAGTGTGGGCGTCGATGAATCCGGGAGAGACATATAGTCCGCGCGCATCGAACATCTCGCTCTCTTCCCCGCGCGTATGCGCAGCGCTCGGTCCGACGTAACAGATCCTCCCGTCCAGGACCGCGATCTCCATCCCATCGAGAATTTCACCTGAATAGACATTGATCAGCTTCCCTCCGGTAACGATCAGGTCCGCCTTGATCTCGCCCAGAGCCCCGCGCATGAGCCGCTCTATCTCTGCCTTAGAACGCTTCATGAGAACTTTTTAACATAGAGCAGACTGGTTTACCAAAGAAGATAGACTCTTTGAATTCTGGCGATTTTTGTACGTCAGTCGGCAAGACGACATATGCGGAAGCATGTTTCAGCCTTTGTCGTTATCCACACGTGAGCGACTCTTTACAATTCAGCGTAACCATTATAGAAATCGTCACATGGGCACGTATCCAAAACGTGCTACACGGAAGTAAGGCGATACTACACGGAACAAGAGATTCATAGTTGGGCAGCTTTCACTCCCACACGGAGATGGCGCCGATGACGATCGGATGTGACCGGCAGATAACTGAAGAGAGGCGACGGGCTCTCGCACACTACCTGACCGCGAACGTCCTTGCTGCTGAGTTCATCTGTCCTCAATATCGCGAATGCAGATCGTCGCACGCCGAGAAATTCTACGAGGGTCAACTTCACCACGTCGGGCGGTTCTACGACCTTCGGTTCGACGGGTTGCCCCTTCGGGTAGTCATCGTGGGGCAGGAGTATGGACACGCGCCTTCTCGAGTCGACTCCCAAGCCCGGTACGACATGATCCTCAGTTCGGGCCTCGACTGCAGGTTCAAGGCAGAATCCGGCTACGAGGCCCGGAATCCTCACATGCGCGGGACCACGAATGTCCTTCGGCTACTCTTCGGTGTTCCGCTCGGTACTGACCACGATTCGGAATTCATGATGATCGACGGCGAGCGGGTTCAACTCTTCGATGGATTCGCTCTCGTCAACTACTTGCTGTGTTCGGCCGTTGCCAATGACGACAAGGCCCGGGGCATGGCGACACCGATGATGATGAAGAACTGTCAGGCGCACTTTCGAGAGGCGATACGCATTCTTGAGCCCTCGGTCATCGTGGTTCAAGGGAAGACGTTCTGGGAATGGGTCAGTGGCGCCTTCGACTCGGTCAGGCAGCACGCGGATCAGGTATACCGCGCCACGCTGGAGCCGACTCAAATCTTGGTGGCTGTCTTCACCCACCCGAGCTCCCGCTTCCCGCACAACTGGGGCGCCAATGATCGGACGCCATACCTGCTCGAAACCGTAGCGCCCTCGATCGCGAGCATTCGCGAACAGTTGCTGGGTGTCCGGTGAAAACCGACTGCCCAACTACACGCTGCACCGGACCGGGGCTCGCGTTGCTCGCTCCGGCCGGTGAGCGCGGGCGTTAGGCACAGAACGGCTGCGCTGTGAATAACGAAGAAATCATTGGTGAGATCAAGCGCTACGAGGCGACACTGTCGGCGATCCTGTCACGCTTCACTCGCGACCGGGACGGAATCCGCATCGGCGATGGAGATGACCCACTCTTGCGCCAGATAGTGCGTGAGGTCATCGATCTATTTAACGATATCCTCGGTCCGAATAGCTACTCGCACCAAATAGTCGGAGAGTTCAATGAGGGAGTGTCAAACTACGGACTCCGGGGTCAGGCCTGAGTTATTGACTTACGTTGTGAATCCAGGTAAGACTCGCCGACATGGCTCGGAAGCCGAGAGTTGAATTTGAACGGGCCTTTTATCACGTCATCGTTCGCGGAAACCAGCGAAGAGATATCTTCCGAGATGATCGAGATCGGATCAATTATTTAGAGCGC
>JAHFAP010000041.1 GCA_023250495.1 Deltaproteobacteria bacterium
GAACAGTGACCCAGAAATTGGATATTCTCGCTCCCCTGGGTCAACCGCCGCAACTGCGGCTCGTAGTTGCCCGTCCCGGCGACCAGCAGCCGGGCTTTCGGATAATTGCGGAAAACGGGGATGAGGGTCTGAACCCCTTTCAACTTCTCCAGTCGGCCCACGAAAAGGAAATATGGCTTCTCAAGCGTTCCATTCTTCGCTTGTTCAAATCTGGAGTGGACCTCGTTCACCGCAGGGACAAAATACGGCAGATGCACGATGGGGGCCTGAAATCCCATCTCCCGATGTTTGTCTTTGATGAACCGGCTGGGAGCAATGAATACATCTACATGCTTGGCCGCCGCCTCCAGCAGTCCGGAATAGCGCCACCATTGGGGCGGCCGCTTGTGAATCAGTGTGCACACGAAGCAGTAAGGCCGCATGCATGGAGCGCGGTTGAATCTGAACAGCACATGGGTGGGGCAAACCAGCCAATATTCATGCATCGTGTAGAGCTTGATGCCGTGGCCGTATTCCAGAATTTTTGGCCCGAGCAGCGAGATGTTATGATAGTGGATGACGTCAAAGCCTTTCTCCAGGATCCGAAGTATTCCTGCTGACTTAAAGAATGGAAATCCGGTCTGTTGCGTAGCCAGCGGCGAGAGAAAGCCAAAAGGACTCTTGAGCCCGTGCACGGTCACGTTGGGATGATCGTCGTAACTGCCAGTGGATTCTCTACCCGCCATGAGCCGGTATGCGTCTCGACAGTGGATCACATCCACCTGATGCCCGCGCCGGGCCAGCTCGTTGGAAAGCCGATATACGAAGATGCCGTCCCCGCCGAAATTGTACGGCGGATAGAAGGTGGTGATCATGCAAAAGCGCAGCGGCTGTTCCATAACTGAGTATCCGTTGACGGCCCTAGCTGCTTGCCCGTAAAAATCTTTGGCAGAAGAAGCAGCGCGTGCGCAGTCGCAACACGATTTTCCATCGCATCCAACCGCGGCGCCAGCGTTTCCGGTCCCAGCCGTAATATCGCAGTCGATCGAGCAAGAAATCGATCTTCGAGGGAGCCGACATAGCTACGGATTTTGGTTTAGAGGCTGTGAATGGGTAGCCCAGCGCTTCCATTCCTTCCGCACACAGAGCTTCGATCCGCTGAATTTCTTGCGGCGGCAACTGCCGGTAGCCGCCCACGGAATCGGCATCCACGTCCTTGACTAGCTTGGTAAAAATCGGTCGAGCGGCAAGGCGGCGCGGGATACGCTCGGTATAGCGGAACATTTCAGCCTCGAAAGCTTCCCCGATGAAAGAACAGGCGGCTTCGACCGTCTCTCTCGGCTCTGCAACTAAGTCTTCATAGCGGACCAGGTGAACCCGGTGTGAGAATCTAAGATAATCTCGGAATGCTTGATTCCATGTCCATATGCTGCCCTTCAGGCTCGTTCCGAACGCTCTTTGAATGGAAAAGACGACGTCGCGTGGATCGCGCAAAATAAAGATAGCCAGGCTATTGAGGAATTTATCGAGGATCTCGGCAAGATAGGCGTGATGCCCGGGTGTTTTGTCGCCACAGCGTATTTTTCCCTGTCTGCGGGCATGGAGCCAAAGCAGGGTGGCGAAAACCCCTTCGAAGCTGGGCTCCACCAGAGCTTCAAGGAACTCCTGCGTTGTCGGAGGGACCATGAACCCCTGCACTCGGGTGACCTCCCGCACATCCTCGATGAAGCGTTTCAGATTGGGGAGCCGCTGGAGATCTCCGTAACGGTGAAAGTCCGGGCGGAACAGAGGATAGTAGTGAGTCTCGTGATAAACCGCGATCCGTGAGTGGTTGTCTAAAATTTGGGAGAACAGGGTTGTTCCTGAGCGGGGTGATCCCACGATGAACAAGGGCCGATGGAATCTATCCGGATCGACTGCGTGTTCCATGCGTTTCGCTCTATCTCATTTCCTGCAATAGGGACCGCGGGGTTGGCAGGCGGATGTCAAGCAGACGAAGGAACCCTCGACTGATCGGTGCGCTGAATTAGATGAAGCGGCATTAGTTTGCCTCGCGCGGTTCGTATCGGTTCCATCCGCTTTACCCTTAATGTTCCGGCCTGCCTCCAGGTCGCTCGGGTCAGACCGTCAGCGACACCATTCGGACCCAAGGCATCCAAGACTGTGTTGATCACTGCAGTCTCATCGGCGATCTCAACCCTGGGGCTCACCAACAGGCTGAGCTTCGTGAACCCCTGCTCGTCTTCCTCCTCGACCAACTGGTAGTCGAGAGCGCTTCCGCCGAAACGGGCCGGTAGAACTTCTTCCAGGATAGACACCATTTCGCTGCCGACAAGTGTTACTCCTTCGCCGGTGAGCTTGCGGAAGCTCCTGATCTCGCGAATGTGCTCGGAATAGCCATAGCTTTCCAGAGGGCAGCCGCACGAGCGCGTCTCGATCACGCCATAATCGTCGAGCTCCACATTGAGCATGAGCTTTGGAGTGGTCGGCAGCAGAGTCGTGAAGCAAAAGGCGTTGACGGTAATGTCGAAGCCGGGCACTTGGCGCGGGTACTGGATGATCGCCAGGCCGTCTTTGAAAAAATGAACGTCGTTACAGTCGAGCGGCCGGGCACATCCCATGCCGACGCGGCCGCATTCCCCGAAATGATATGTCGGATAACACCGCGCGCCCGTGGACGTAATCGCCCGAACCTTCGCCTCCGTGGGCGGCTCGCCGCCCACCTCGAAGGTGGCGCCTCTCAGATCGACGCCCAGCTCTCTGGCGGCAACCGAGACGCGCAGCGCGGTGCTCACGAGACAGAAGATGAGGCAAGAACCATGATTTCTCAGTTGATCGACTATCCAGCGGACGATCACCGCCGCTTGGTCGAAGGTAACCGGCTCTGGCCACGGGATGGGAACCCCGCACGGTCTTCCAGCCAAGACAGTGCAGGTGGTTGCGAGACGGTACTTTAGAGCCGGCTTATAGTCCCGTCTAGCGATCGGCGTGAACCACTTCTGCGGCACCCATCCCATCTTGGCGCCGCGCATGATATAGTTGAGCCCGCTGGGGTCGGGCAGCACGCCGCGCCAGATCGCTTTGGGCGCGTCCAGAACGCCGTGCGCCTCCAAGGCCAGCATGTTGAACGGCGTATCAGCGGCTAGGTGATCAAGATCGATGTTAATCCGTGTCCCGGCGCCGGTTGTGCCGCCGGTCTCCGCGCGATAGTAATGGCTGAGATAGGGGTTATCAAAGTCATGCGCCTCTACTGGGATGACCTGGCCGTTGCGCACAATCGGCGTCTTTCCCTTGAACTCCTCGAAAGTAACGTAAACTCCAGCTTGCCTAAGCTCGCGCAGGGTCCCCTCCAGCCCCCCGGACCGCACCCTATTCCGGACGTCACCCATCTCGCAGCCGGCCAGCTTGAATAGAGGAAGGAAGGGGCTGCGGCTATGGCCAAAGATGCCGCGCTCAAGCAGGCGCAGGAAATTCTCCTCTCGCTCGTCCATGCGGCGGCTGATGATCGCCCGCGCCTCTTCCAGCGAGATCGGTTGACGGAGAAAGTGTCGCAATCCGCTGGCGAACTGCCAATACATCTTCATGTCATCCACAAACTTCATGTCGTCTTTCCTCTCGATCGATAAGTCAGGGGCATTCTACCAACACATCCAGAGCGGTGCAATTCGGTATTCCTCCGATCCCATCAATTCTTGACTTCCTTTAGATCAGCGATCCAGTTGTACATCCACGCGACAGAATATCCGACGATGAAGCCGCATACGAACGCATAGGCGAAGCCGATCAAGCTGCCCAGAAAAGTTACGCGGTAGCCGACGAAAAACTGGCCCAAAAGAGAGAGATGAGGACCGACTTGTCTGCCCCCCTTGAGCACCAGCCAGTTTGTCGCGATGAAGATCAGTAGTCCTGCAGCCAGCCCGGTGACGAGTCCTTGGATCTTCGCGTTCAAGCGCACCAGACGGGTGAGAATGATCTGCTCCAGCCTCTTGTCTTCGTCCGCCATGGTAAATCCCTCCTAGAGATAGTCGAAGATTCGGCGCAGCAACCCGCGCTGGGCTTTACGCTCGGCCCGTACCATGTAAAGAAACATCGTCGCGTTCCGCAGAAAAGCGAAAAGCCAGCCGCCGATGAAGCCGCTTAGGAATCCATAAACCAATCCGATCACGCTTCCCCAAAGGCTGACGCTGTAGCCAGGGAAATATTGATTGAGCAGGCGCAGGTTTGGACCGACGACCTCGCCCCCTTTCAGCACCAGCCAGAGGGTGGCCACAAAAAGGAGCGCGCCGGAGACGGCCCCCAGAGAAAGGCCGAAGGCCAGCCGGTCGAGCTTCGTAAAGACGCGCGCGAGCGCCTCCTCGATGGCGCTCTCTTCCACGAGCGCCTCTTCGTGATAGTCCGGCTCGGTGTTGACGCTCCACAGGTCATTGTGCTCGCCGAGGACGAGGTTGCGGACCGCCAGCATCCCGGTCAGCATGGCGTGGTCCTGGTTGTTGTATCGGTGCAGGCCATTGCGCCCGACGGTCTGAAAGTTCTCGAGTCCATCCACGAATTCTCTGACGGTGGCCAGATGCCTGCGATAATCGGTGTCGTACACGGGATAGGCGTTAGGGACTCTGACGACGCAGCCGTCTTCGATATCCGTGGCGTCCGCCACGCCGATGCGCCCGATCTCGCGCTTGCCCAGCTCGACGAAGTCGGCATCCGGCGTATTCCACAAGTCGTCGCCTTGGGTGCAGAAGTACTCCAGTCCAAGGCTCGTCTTTGCGGGGTCGGGAACCATGTCCGGGCTCCAGTTTTTGTAGTTCTGGATGCGGCCCACTCTGACCTCAGGGTCGTGGACATAGATCCAGTTGTCCGGGAAGAGATTTGGTTTTTTGACGATCAGGCAGACAACGATCAGATCGCGATATCGGAGTTGCTTTGCAGCTTCGATGACCCTGGGCGGGGGAGGAGGGTCGAGCTTTTTCAGGAACTCCCCGAGCGGCATGCTGGAGATAAAGGCCGAGCCTTGGACGATTTCATCATGGCCGTTGTTGGAGACCACGACGCTCTCGATGCGATTGCCGTTTCTGCGGATCGCGGCAACCTCACAGTTGAGCCGCACTGCGCAGTCCCGGCGCTCGATCTCATCTTTGACCGCTCTCCACATCATCCCCGGACCGAGGCGCGGATAGTGAAACTCCTCAATCAGCGTCTTGATGGTCTGTTTAGGCTTCAGGAACATGCTCAGCAACGCCGTCTTCAGCGAGAGGCCCCTGATGCGCTGCGCGGCCCATTCGGCCCTGAGATCGGAGCATGAGATTCCCCAGACCTTTTCCGTGTAGGTCTTGAAGAAGGTTTGGAACAGTCTCTTCCCGAACCGGTTGGTCACCCACTGCTCGAACGTCTCCTCGCGCCGGTGCGGGAAGAGCTGCCAGCGGACGTAGCTGAGCACGATGAGCAGGCTTCTCAACAAGCCAAGGCCGATGACGGCGTTGAGCGGCCTGAGCGGGTAATAAAAGAATCTGCGGTTGTAGTAGATCCTGGACAATCGAGGCCGCCGCAGGAAGTCCTGTCCGAGCAGCGCTCGCCACATCTGATTCACCTCTTCCACCTTGGTGAAAAAACGGTGTCCCCCGATGTCGAAACAGAATCCCTTATAATTCTCGGTGCGGGCCAGGCCGCCGACCCTATCCTGCTTTTCCAGAACAATGGCCCGGCGCTGAAGCTTGGCTAACTCATAAGCGGCGGTGAGACCCGCCGGTCCCGCGCCGATGACGACGACAGTGTGAGGGTCCATCAACGAAGGTCAGGATCTCCCCATCGGTAAGATGGCTTTGCTGAGCCTCAATGTGCCGGAGAGGCTGCGATTGGCGATGTGGAGGAGCGCTCCTGTGGCGAATGCGACGGTGCTGTATAGGTAATAGAACCAATGCCAGAGAAGCGCCTGCAGCGTGAACCTCAGCCCTCGCTTGCGGTAGAAGAAGAGATAGAGCGGCGCGTTGAGGGCCAATAGCAAAAGCCCCAGCGCCGTGGCGAGGCCGAGCAGTCCGATCCGCCACCACGCTCCGACCAGGGAGGCCGCCAAGCCGCAGGCTAGAACGGCGCTGACGCGGCTGGAGAGCCGCAGGTTGAGATCGTTGAGCAGATGCCGGCGCCGCAGGGTCAGCTCTGTCCACGGCAGGGCGCGATGAAGCAGGTCCGATTTCAGCAACGATAGCACTCCCCAACGCTTCAGATGTTTGACCTGGAGTTCTTTGCAGAGCCGGATACTGTAGCCGGCTTGCCTCAGCCGATAGCCCAGCTCGACATCTTCAATGGAGGGATGGCGATAGCTTTCATCGAAGCCGTCGAGCACGAGGAATACCTCGCGCCGAATCGCTCCGCAGGCGCCCCAAAAGGTAGAGGCGTCCTCGCGCGCCGTTTGATGGACGTAGTGATGCAGCAAATTCTTGTACTGCGAGAGAAAATTGGTGGCGCCGGGCTCGTCATCGTAGGATCCCAAGAGAGCTGCCAGGGCAGGATCGTCTTTGAAGATCGCCGCAACCTTGCCTACCGTGTCGGGAGGGACGACCACGTCACTGTCGATAAACAATAGGACGTCGCCCGTGGCCGCGCGCGCCCCGTGGTTCCGCGCCCGCGCAGGCCCTCCGGTGACGGGCAGCCTGATGACGCGAGCGCCAAATGTTTCAGCAACTCTTGAAAAGCCATCCGTCTCGCCATCAGCGACGACGATGATTTCGTGCGGAGGGGGATCGGCCTGGCTTAGATTCTTCAGACACCTGTGGAAGTGCTCGCCCCCATTATGGACGGGCACAATGGCCGAAATCGTTGGGTGGCCAGATGAAGGCATCGTCCGACCTATTGCTCCATATCCGGTTTTCCCGAGCATGCGGCAGTGCGCCATGGGTCAGTCGGGTCCGGCAGAAGAGAGTTCGCGAAGGACATACGCGGGGAAAGCATCTTGCCAGCAAGCCATCGTTTTGTATAACAACCGGGGTGCTTTGTCAAAGACGTCGCGGTGACCTTCCTTGACACGACGTACCATTTCTTCTATAGCTCTGAGCCAGGACAAGCTAGCGGCGGCTCGGTTGCGAAAACTGTGTGTCAGATACAAGCAGAGGGAAGACCTGCGCCTCAGCGGTGCTGGAGGGTGTTATGAGCAGAATAGAAGATTTCAATCGCAAGCTGGACGAGCTGAACCTGATCGGCTACTGGGGAATCTCGCGGAGAGAGGCTTTTGAGCCGACGTCGTCTTTCGAGCCGTGCATGTGGCGCTGGGATGATGTCTAGCGGGCGCTCGATGAGGCCGGCGAGGTTCTGGGCTTAGACGAGTCGCTACGGAGGTTCATCGCCTTTCGCTCTCCTTCGAAGCTTCGAACCACTCACACGATCGCCCTTGGCGTGCAGCTCGTCAAGCCGGGAGAGCTCGCGTGCGCCTATCGCCACACGAGCACCGCGATCTACCATGTGTTCAGGGAGGGCGGATTCACGGTGATAGGAGATACACCCTACGACTGGGTCAAGGGCGACTCCTTCACGGTTCCGCTGTGGCGCTCGCACCATCACGGCAGCACCTCGCGCGGCGAGGCCATCCTTTTCTCGATGAACGACCATCCGTTGATGGAGGCGCCGGGTTTTTACCGCGAAGAAGCGGCCTGATGTCCGTGGATCTAAAGGGCTAGAGATCATCTATTCATGGGGATAAAGTGTGAGTCGTGATTGAGATTGTTGAAAGCCCCTCTTTCCGGCCTGAAGATTTCGATCCTTCGAAAAAAAAGCCAGGAGTCTCTGCAATTTTGCGATTGAGGAATGAAGAAGACTATCTCGAGCAAGCCCTCAGTTCCATCCTTCCCTTTTTTGATGAGTTCGTGATTGTTTACAACCAATGCACTGACCGAACGCCGGAGATCGTCGAGAAATTTGCGATTAAAGAACCACAGCGGGTGAAGGCTTTTCACTACCTGCCCGAAGTCTTCCCACAAGGGAGTGAGATGCAACGGAAGCTCCCGGCGGACCACGTAAACAGCCTAGTCCACTACTATAACTTCGCTCTCAGCAAAGCTACCCATCAAGTTTGCACGAAGTGGGACGGCGACATGATCGCTGCGCCCGAGCCTCTCAAACAGATCATGGACCGGCTTCGGAGAGTCAGAGGTTCGACGCTTTCGCGCTGGCTGTCCCCCTGGACGATGGGGTTCTGGTGGTACAGCGGCGTGAACTTGTCCGACAAGGACGGCAAAATTTTTGTTATCAAGGCGAGGCCTAGAGCATGGGGCAAGAAAGATCATGGCTTCTGGCCGGTCAGCCCGATCAACAAATTCAGACATCATCCCCGATTCGAGCTTTTGAATACCCGATGGCTGGTAAAAACGTTCGTCGGATTTGTCTTTTTTCACGTGAAGGGGATGAAAAGGGACAGAGGGGCGGGCGTCTATCAACTGGAAAAAAATCCAAACTCGCCCTTCAAGAAACTCGTCGAAGAAATCTGGTCCAATCCCGAGCTCATCAGTTTCGAGGAGTATTGCCAGATCGAGCCCATGGCCCGAAGCTTGCCGCGTCCTGAATCCTTAGGAATTCGACCAGTTCGATGAAGCTGAGCTGGTATGGGCCGATTCTCCCATAGCAGCGCGCGAGCCCGTCTTATCAAAAGACCAGCCCTACTGTGACGGCTCATGCAAGAAAACAGCCGGCAAAGAAGAAGGGAAGATTCACTTTTACGACAAGCGAGGTTACCTGGTCAAAATTACTTCCTGGGAAAAGTCAAAGGTTAGGAGGAAAGCTTTCAAGCCCTCGCTGACTTGCGAAAAAAGCCAGGCGCCACGAAGGTTACCAGGACTATTGGTGCTAGTTTGTTGGACTTGCGTAAGTTGCACTAAGGAAAATAGGCTGCGCGTCTAGACGTAGGGGAAGTGCGGATTCCACGCTGGCTCCCAGAGAAAACCATCTGGGTCAGCGAAGTAACCCGAGTAACCTCCCCAATCAACCCGCTGGGGTTTTGCTACTTGACATGTCGGAGATTTGGGTGTACAGAAAGCGAAACTACAACAAGCCGGGGGAGACACATGAAAACGATACTGACTGCGCTGGCCGTCATTTTCATCGCTGTTTTTGCGCTCGCGCCGGCGGCGAATGCCGCGGGTTTGGAGCCGTTTGGGAAGATCGAGATCTCGGGCGGGGCGGAGAGAGAGGAGAGATCTTCGGCGGGCGGCAGGGGGACGATTGAGGGATTGGGAGTGCTGCCGGTGTTTGGGAACTTTGGCGTGCAGGGCACGGCGCACTACGTGGGAGGTCTTGGGAGCCGGTTTGGGCTGAGCGCGGGTCCGCTTCTTGGTTGGGATGGGGGCAAGGTTGGAGCGGTTGTAACCTATCAGCATCGGACTTTAAGGGACAACAATTTTGTTCATGTGATACCGTCGGTGGCGTTGTATTTAGATCAGGCGAATTTGAATTTGTGGTATGCGCAGCCGATATCGGCGGCGCAGAGGGACGGGGGGCATGTGCAGTATGGGGTCAACAAGCTGCAGGCGACGGCGAGTTATTATCCGGGATCGGACTGGGCGTCGTTTTTGCGCAAGGACAATGTGGAGTTGACGTTAGGGGTGCAGGTGAACACGTTTGGGGGTGCCGGGCACGAGAAGCTGGGGGGTGTAGGGCCCGTGTTTGGGGTATCGTTTCTGCCGATGGCGGGAGTGGCGGTGAATTTGGTCAGGGGGACGATAGACAATCAGTCGCGGTATCGGGTGAGTTCGGGGCTGGAGTTTTTTTCCAGCCGGGGCAGTCCGACGCTCAAGGAGGTCAGGCGGAAATATCTTGAGCCGAATCCAGATCTGCCGCCCAGTGCCGGCGCCACTCCTTCGACTAGTGGTGGTGAGGGCTAGCCTATCTGTTAAGGGTGACTTCCGGCTCCGGTCTGGGTAGATTCTCGCAGTAATAGGCTAGACTTGCCGTAGGCATCTTGTGCCTCTTGGTAGAGCCCGACCTCTTCGTAGGCGGTATACGTAATTCCACCCGAGTTGACTATCTTGTCGAAACAAGCTCCGCTACCATCTCGCGGACCGTGGCCGCAGCCTTCTCGATGTCGTTTCGGCTGACATCCAGGTGGGTGACCATGCGGATTCTCTCCTGGTCCACCGGCACTCCCAAAACTCTTCGGCGCGCCAACTCAGCCAGGAAATCGGCTGAGGAGAGTCCGGTCTCCTCGACGTTGTAGATCACGATATTAGTCTGGACTCTCGCCGGGTTGATGCGCAGGCCCGGAATGCGGGCAAGCTGCTCGGCGAGAAATTTGGCGTTTTCATGATCAATGCGCAATCGCTTCGGGCCTGTCTCCAGAGCAACCAAGCCAGCCGCCGCCAGGACTCCCGCCTGGCGCATGCCGCCGCCAAGCATTTTCCGCACGCTGCGACACCGCTCGATGAACGCGCTCGATCCGACGATCATCGATCCCACAGGGGCCCCCAGCCCCTTGCTGAGGCAAAACTGGACCGAGTCGAATTTTTCGGTTATTTCACGGACCTCTACGCCCAGAAAGGCGGCGGCGTTGAAGATCCGCGACCCGTCGAGGTGGACCGCAAGCCCAGCATCGTGCGCCCGGTCGCAGATCTCGTGAGCGAGCTCGGTGGGGTAAACTGTGCCGCCGGCCATGTTGTGGGTATTTTCCAAACAGATGAGGGAGGTTTGGGCGCGATAGTAAATCTTGGGGCGGATGGCTGGCGCAATCTGCTCCCAGGTCATTATGCCGCTATCTCCGCGAACTAACCGCGGCAGAAGTCCGGCCACACCGGAGATCGATGCCATCTCGTAACTGTAGAGATGCGCATTTTCGTCGCAGATGATTTCGTGGCCAGGGCGCGTATGGGCCATGAGGCACACGAGGTTACCCATTGACCCCGACGGCACGAACAGCGACGCTTCGCGGCCAAAGATCTCGGCGGCGCGCGCCTGCAGGCGGTTAACGGTTGGGTCCTCCATGAAGACGTCGTCGCCGACCTCGGCCTCGGCCATCGCCCGGCGCATCTCAGGCGAGGGCTTCGTCACGGTGTCGCTTCTGAGGTCGATAGGGGTGTCGGCCATGCATCTCCTCCTTAGAAAGAACTAGGCGTGGACTTCCAACTCCGAGGCGCGCCGTTTACTCCAGCCTGCTTTCGAGTTGCCTCGCGGTTTCAGGCGATAGGCTGGGTCTGACGAAGGCCTGGTAAATCGATTCGTTCTGCAGCCACATGATGTCGGCGCGGCTCTTGACCGCGGCGCGCATCTCTTCCTGAAGATGTAGCTCCATACAATGTTGCCTGATAACATCCACGCAGAAATTGCCGTGCCCCTCGTCGTGGTATTCGTGCACGCGGAAGAAATCGAGCGCGGCTGAAGGAATCCATGAATAGTGTCGCTCCAGAGCCTCCCGCTCCTCCTTCATCCTCTTCGGCCCTCCGCCCTCGAAGACGAGGCCGGTGCCGATCGCTACGGCCCAGTGGCTCTGTTGGACGAGCTGCACGTACATCTCTAAGGCCGCGCGAATGCCGGGCAGCGGCTCATAGCTTAGCATTTCCTTCCGGGAGATTCCGATTCCCTCACCGAACCTCGCCCAGAGCTCCGCGTGGCTCGGATACTTGCGCCCGATCATGTCTTCGCCTTCTTCCTCGATCATGTTTTCGATCAGCGCGCGGCGCAGCTCCGGCACCGGACACTTCTGGTAGCGGACGCCGAAGAAGCGGTGAATGTTGCGGAACTCGTGGAACAGGTTCCTGGCCCATCCCTGCAGTTGCTCCTTCGTGAGTTTTCCGCTGAGCAGGAGTTGCCTTACCGGATGCGGCCGTGGGTATCGTTGCTGCAAAGTCTCCTGCAGATCCGCGATTAATTCTTCGGGCGACAGCACTCGTGTGGTTTGGAGCATATCGGTCCCTCCCCGTTCGCAAGCCGAACAATTTCAACTGCAACCTATCCCGGAAAAGACCGGGCAGTCAAGGCGACCAAAATCAATATTGTCTTTTCGGCTCTCTTCCACTACGATTGCCACGATGGTTTCCGTCGCGCTGCGCGGTCTGACTAAGCGGTTCGGCTCTGTGATGGCGGTGGACCGGGCCGATCTCGATGTCCATGACCAGGAGCTGCTGGTGGTCGTGGGGGAGAGCGGCTGCGGCAAGACGACCACGTTGAGGCTCATCGCCGGCCTGGAGACGCCCGATAGCGGGACCATTTATATCGGCGGGATTGCGGTCAACGACGTTCCCGTGGGGAAGAGGGGCGTGCAGATGATCTTCCAGAATTTCGCTCTATGGCCGCACATGAGGGTGTTCGATGAGCGCTGGTACACCAATCTGACCCTGCCCTTGAAAATCCGCAAATGGTCCAAGGAGAAGATCCGCGAGTTCATCCGCCCGATGACCCAGAGGCTGGGTATCGAAGAGCGCTTTTTCCGGCGCAAGCCGACGGAGCTTTCCGGCGGCGAGCAGCAGCGCGTGGCGCTCGGACGGGCCATGACCACCTCTCCCCGAGTCCTGCTCATGGACGAGCCGCTGAGCAATATCGATCCTCCGAACCGGCTCAAGATGCGCGCCGAGATTCTGAAATTTCATCGCGAGAATCGGCTGACGACTCTTTACGTCACACACAATCTCCCGGATGCTCTAGCCCTGGCGGACCGCATCGCCGTGATGAGGGCGGGCCGCTTCGAACAGGTGGACAGCGCGGAGAACCTGCTGCGACAGCCGGCGACGGACTATGTCGCCGATTTCTTTAGGGCGTCGGAGCTGAAGCTAAGAAATCTCTCGGTCGGACAAAGCCCATGAAGAGCGCAACGACATTTATCGCGGCCCTGCTGATTTGCTTTTCGCTCGTCTCCGCCGCGGATTCCTCGTGCCGGGACATCGATCTGGCGCGGCGCGGTTTCTCTCTCGCCTACGCCGCCGAGCCTGACGCCGTCATTCAGTACTTCGGCCACAATTTTTTCCAGATCACCACGAGCAAGGGAACGAAGATCATCACCGACCCGCTGGCGCCCGGCATGTACCCGACCCCGTACGTCACGCCGCACGTGGTGACCGTGGGGCGGGAGCACCCCAACCACAACTACGTGGAGCTGGCGCAGGGCAATCCCATCATCCTGCGCGGACTGTCGCACTATGGGGCGGAATGGAACCGGATCAGCCTGAACGTCAGAGATGTCTTCATCTACAACCTGCCGATCTATCAGCAGGCCTTCGGCAGCGCGCTCAAAGGCGCGGCGTTCATGTTCGATCTCGGGACGCTTTGCATCGCCCATCTGGGAGACTTGAGCCACACGCTCACGCCTGAGCAGCTCCAGCAGATGGGAAGGGTGGATGTCGCGCTGATTCCGATCGGCGGTGTCTTCACCATGCCGCCGGATACCGCGCGCGAGGTGCTGGCGCAGCTCAAGCCCAAGATCGCCATTCCCATGCACTACCGCGACAACATGTACATCCTCCAATCCTTCGTCCAGGGACTTTCCACCCGCCGTCCGGAAACCGACACACTCGTCGTCAGCAAAGCGACTCTTCCATCCACGACCGAGATCGTCGTGTTGAGACCCAAAGGCGGACCGGATTACAGATAGGTAGTCGGCTTTCTGCTTTACAATTCTCATAGTAGGTAAAAGGGCTCTGGACTATCTAAACCAGCAAGCTGCCATGGCTTGCGGCACTCTTTCGCTACGCACCTACTTGAAGATGGCTATGATATTCGGACCGTACAGGAGCTGCTCGGACACAGAGACGTGAGCACCACCATGATTTACACTCACGTTTTGAATCGGGGCGGTCGCGGCGTTAACAGCCCTGCGGATCGGCTTTGAGCAACGGTCCATTATCCCAATACACCGCGGGCTGATATCCTCATACACTGCCGGATTGGCAGTGTTTGCAGGAATGAATACCCCTTGACAAATTCTTCGTAAATGCGGAATATTGCTTTCGGTTTTCCTTTTGTCGGATTGACAAGCTTTAGCTTAATACACTGCCGGAACTGCGGCAGTAGACTTAATAGTTAGAGCTACTCGAAACCCGCCGCCTCCTGTGCTACGTTTAGCGTGTGCGATTCTGGGAGCTGGAGGCGGAGTGGGACAACGACAACATCGGGCACATTGCCCGGCACGGTGTAGAGCCAGAAGAAGTAGAAGAGATCGTCTATGAGGATTGCCATCCATCATGGATTGTTCGCGCCCGGCGTCGTGGCATTCGAGAGATTCGATGGACGATCTTCGGCCAGACGTGCGCGGGTCGGTACTTGGTAGCCGTAATTGCCCCTTACCCCAGGAAGAGAGCCTGGCGGGCCGTGACAGCACGGGACATGGAGCGGCATACCCGACGGAGGTATCAACAATGGCGCAAAAGTTGACCGCCGCCCAACGGCGGGCCTTGAAACAAGAAGCAGTCGGATGGGACGAGCTTTCCGACGAAGACTTTGCTCGGCTGTTCACTGAAGGCTCGCCTGTGAGGGTGCGTGTTCGGCGGCCACCCCCGCAAGCCCTGACGATCGCGCTTGACGAGCAGACACTGAACCGCTTGAAGCGTGTGGCTCGACACAAACAAGTGCGCGCCCGGCACCTGGTGGCCATGTGGATAGCCGAGCACCTATCCCAAGAGCGTCCTGCCGAAAAATGATCGTTAGCTCTAACTTTTCGCTTCAGACCGATCTCTAACAGCGCCGGCTGAGCTTTGCGTTGAGCCTGTAGAAAAAGGTGGAGCCAACAATTTGCAGAAAAAACGACCTCCGTATTTGGCTTTAAAGCAACGTTCTCGGGTCGAGTGACCATTTTGGTACCCCCAATTTGGACAGTTTTCAGTGGTTTGGGACTTTTTCTACAGGCTCGTTAGGCGTCAGAGGCCAGCAGATGTACTTCATCTATCGCGTCTCCAGCAGGAGCGGACAAGCTGAGTACGTGCATGTTCAGGAGGCCCACATCTTCGGCTGCAACAAAGGTGTGGTCCCTAACCTGCTCCGAAGACGCCTGTCCAAGGATATGAGCGAGCCTCTTTTCTGGCACATAGACCTTATCGCTGACCTCCCCACCCTCTATGGCCCCGAGGCGCGACTTGTGATAGACCTCAAGCCCAACAGCAACTCTGAGCTTGCCCTGTTCGAGCTTCTCGACGTGTGGGGCCATTCCGAGAGCGAATGGACCCCCGCTATGTTCCGCTTGCGCGGTCTCATCGTTGAGGGCCAGAAGTCCGAGCTTAAAGAGGGACGATTTACGCCCCACGACGAGGATCTCCACAAGACGATCTACTCTTTCGTTTATTTCGCCGGCACCATCAAGCAGGGGTCCATCGAGGGTACCTGGACCGCGCCGCGAGCCAGCCCTACGAACTCTGCGTTGCTCTGGCCGGAGACACTTCGCTACTTCGTGAGATCGATTCGGACCGTCACGCCTGAGGTGCTGCGTGACGCCTAACAACCGCATCCAGCGGCCCGCCGAAAGGGGGCTTCGACTCTTGGGTAGTCGGTGCGGCGGCGACCGCTGATGCCGACCGTTGAGCCTGTAGAAAAAGGTAGAGCGAAAAATTTGCCAGAAAAAACAACCGCCGTATTTGGCGTTTAAGCGACGATCTCGGATCGAGGGACCATTTAGGTACCCCCAATTTGGCACTTTTTTAGTTGGTTGGGACTTTTTCTACAGCCTCGTTAGACGGCACGGTGAATGTCACATCAATGAATCAAGAAAGCATTCTTCTCCCTATGGTTGCCCTAGTCATGGTGACGTTTGCCGTTCTCCTGCTGATTCCTTACAAACGCTTCAAAGCTGGGCGAAGCGAGCGGGTGACGGTGGACGATTTCAAATTCGGAGAATCGAACAATGTCCCTCCAGATGTGAGTATTCCAAATAGGAACTTGGTGAACCTGCTGGAAATGCCCGTACTGTTTTATGTAGCTTGCCTAACGCTCTACGTTACAAAGAGCGTCGATGCTATGTTGCTTTTCTTGGCTTGGCTCTACTTCGCATTGCGCGTAGCACATAGCTTGGTGCATCTTACTTACAACAAGGTATTTCACCGACTCACTGTGTACGCGGCGAGTAATGTAATCCTCGCCGTGATTTGGATTCGCCTGTTCCAGATGCTCGCAAAATGATCTTCCTCGGAACGGCAAAGCCGAGAGATCCGATGAATGGCCGTCTAACTTTAGGTCGAACGGACGGGCCGCAAGCGGCGTGCCGTCATTGACCGTCGTGCTGGCCCGCCGTTCACCAAGACGTTCGGCAGACAACGGAAGCGTGAGAAGCGAGACCTATGGACGCGCGTTTTCGTGAACTGATCGACTCGTTGGAGCCACAGTTTCGGCAACTCGTGGCAATGACGCCTGTGAAGTACGGCTCGCTGCCGCGCCAAATTCCCTCGCGGGGCATATATCTCTTCTCAGACGGTCAGCGCCACCTCTATGTTGGCCGCACCAACCGTCTCCGGCAGCGTCTGCAGAACCACTGTCTGCTTAGTGGCACGCACTTCACGGCCACCTTCGCTTTTCGGATCGCCAGGCAGGACACGGGCCGAGTCAGGGCGACGTACAGCAAGGCCGGCTCAAGGGAAGCACTCACCAGCGACCCCAAGTTCGCGAAGGCGTTCGAGGCGGCGAAGCGGCGCGTGGCGGCCATGGACATCCGGTTCGTCGAGGAGCCTGATGCCACGCGACAGGCACTCCTTGAGATCTATGCAGCGACAGT
Source organism: Deltaproteobacteria bacterium (assembly GCA_023250495.1). GTDB lineage: Bacteria > Desulfobacterota > Binatia > UBA9968 > UBA9968 > JAHFAP01. Next base: position 16,634 of record JAHFAP010000041.1, read on the forward strand.
GCTCGGGACTCCATACAATGATTTCGAGAACCACTGATTCCGTGGCAACGTCGCCGAACTACCGCATGCAGCCGACGGCGGGCGGGTTGGGTGGTAGTCGAGCGGAAAGGGGTCGCCCATTAGAAGGCTGGGGTCAAGAGGCACACCCCTCCGTTGATCTTTTTCTTCTCTCTTTTCTACCTACCCGCCGGAGCTGTCACTGATTGTACGTGCCCCTGTTTTCGTTTCGTTCGGTG